>CADCLZ010000067.1 GCA_902802365.1 uncultured Erysipelotrichaceae bacterium
GTCGCCTTGGGCGCCGATAAGAAACCGGACGACATCATGGATGATCAGCCGCGCGATCCGAAAGAATCCTTGTTCAGCCATGGCGGCTATGCGATCACCTTCGGCTATGGCATCTTGATCGGCTTGGCCACCTTGGTCGCCTTCTTGATCCCCGCTTGGGTGCAAGGGGTCGTCGCTTTGCCGGATCTCTATGCCTTCTACGCCGCCATCGAGCACGTCGAAGAAGGGCAGGGGATGGCGTTCTGCGTCCTCTCGATGAGCGAGCTCTTCCATATGCTTGGCATGACCAACATCCGGAAATCGTTCGTCCATGTCTTCAAAGACAGGAACTGGCTGCTTTGGGTCAGCTTCTTCCTTGGCTTCGGCCTCCAGTTCTTCGTCATCTTGACCCCGGGCGTCAATGACGTCTTCCAGCTTGCCACCGAGGGCGTCGCCGCGGTGCAGGGGCTTGATTACCTCTGGGTGTTCCTATTGGCCATCAGCCCGTTGGCGATCCACGAGATCGTCGCTTTGTTCCTCTTCCTCAAGAAGAAGGCGAAGAAAGCCGAATAAACAAAAAGAAAGCAGGGCTCAGGCGACTGGGCCCTTTTCTCTTGAGAAAATAGGGGGCGTTGGGGTATATTATTTCCCGCGCCGCTTTAGTTCATCGGTAGAACGGGGAACTCGTAATTCTCAAAGGGCAGTCCGACTCTGCCATGCGGCACCAATCGCGAAGAAAAGGATGGGTGGAGACGCCGATCCTTTTTTCTTTTGATTGCGAAGCCGGCGAAGGACGAGGATGAGCAGCGGATCCTCCATTTCTCGATTGTCTCCGGGATGGAGATCGACGAAGCGAATCAAAGGATCGACGTCGAGGTTTATAACCCTTACGGATACCTCGAGGAAGTGGGGGCTTCGAGCTTCCTTGGCCGGGCCTCGTTTCTCGCTTGGAAGGACATGCCTTTGTTCTGCGCTTCGGCTTCGCTAAAAGGGGGCCTTGCACGAAAACTGCATTTTCCTGATCGAACGAAAGGCGTTGAGGGCGTTTCCTCCTTGCGTTTTTTCTTGTTTCTCGAAAATGGCCTTACTATAATAGTCAAGCCGCGAAAGCGGACCCTGGGTGTTTAGCTCAGATGGGAGAGCACCTGTTTGACGTACAGGAGGTCGAGGGTTCGATCCCCCCAGCACCCACCAGGAAGAAAGATAGCCTTGGCTCGTCCAAGGCTTTTTTCGTCCTAGACTTAAGGCTCAAGACTCGTATAATTGTCTTTGCCTTTGAAGGCAGATGCACCTGTAGTTCAATGGTAGAGCACTAGCTTCCCAAGCTAGCCACACGGGTTCGATTCCCGCCAGGTGCTCCACTCAAATGAAACTCCCCCCATCGAATGGAGGGTTTTTCATAGCCTTATCAATAGAATAGAAGGATGGCGACCCTAACAAAAGGGGATATATGTTAAAATGCCAACGCGATCGATAGATCTTGGGAGGATTTCTCATGAAAAAACTCTTCGCTTGTCTCTTAAGCGGTTTGCTTACTTTGGCATCCTTATCTTCTTTGGCCGCCTGCACCACGTTAGATAAAACGCCGCGGGTTTATTCGGATAGCGACTATAGCGTCGGCGATGCCGTCATCGAGAACGCGGTGGTCGACATCGTTCACATTTATTGGATCGATGGCGACGTTAACGTCAAAATGCACGAGAAGAACACAATTGAGATCTCGGAAACCTCGGCTAAGGAATTAAATGACGACCAGTTCAAGGTCCATTATAAATATCGGGCTCCAACCAAGGCCACCGACACCGGCACTTTGTTTGTCTACTATGTCGCCTCGGGGGACTTTGACGTCAGCGGATACGACAAGGACGTGACCATTTTGATCCCGAAGGTCGAAGGGATCTATCTCGGCGGGCATTCCGACTCCGCGAATTTCCATGTGGATTTCGATGATGTCGAAAACACCGCCCAGACGATCATCCTCAATACCTTGACGGGCAATTTCGATGTCCAGGTCGATGCCGCGAGCGAAATCCAATTGGGTGGGCAAAACAACGAGGATCTGATGAAGAACCTCAAGGGGCACTGCAACGTGGACGCCAAAGGCAGAATCCGGCTTCTTGGGATCCAGATGTGGTTCACCTCCTCAACCATCAACGCCGCGAAGATCGATGCCCTCGAAGGGGTCGGCGGCAAGAACCCTGCCATCATCAACGTAGGAGAATTGGGCACTTTCGAGAGAAAATCCGGCTTGTTTGACGTGAAACTGAGCCTCAAGAAATTCGGCAAGATCAAACTCGGCGATCTGCGCGGAAAAGCGGTTTTAGCCTTCCCTTTGGATTTGGATTTCACGCTCAAAATCGGCGCTTCAGTCGGATTCGCTTATCAAGATTTCGAACTCGAGAAGTCGAGTGAAAACACCTATACCAACGGCAAAGGGGGCGCGGAGATCGGCATCGCCTGCCAAGAGTATTACAAGGCGTCCGTCGAATTGATCCCTTTGGAAGCATAAAGATAAGCCTTTTAGAAGCACGAGGAGCCTAGCCCCTCGTTTTTCTTTTCTCTTTGGAGGGGGCTTTTTCCTCCTTTTGGGCCAATTGTCGATTTTACCCTATCTTTCCCCTTTGATTTGTACTAAGATTTGCGAGTTAAGAAAGCCCTTACAAGGGCAAGGAGTTACATCTTTATGGCCGAAAAGCATAAGGGGCTCCATATCGCCGGCACTTATACCGGTGATAAGGTCCCGAAGTTCACGAAGTGGTTCTACCCCTTCACCGGCATCTTTCGCGATGCTTGCTACACGTTAGTCGGATCCTTCTTACTGCAGTATACGATCCAGACCGGCGTCCTCTCCAGCGATCCGGCGGAGTTTACCGCTCAATATGGCGTGATCACCATCGCGATGATGATCGCCCTCATTTGGGACGGCATCAATGACCCGATCATGGGTTTGATCGTCGAGAAGGTCCACTTCAAGCTCGGCAAATACAAGCCGTGGATCTTGATCGGCGCCCTCGGCAACGCGCTTGCCGTCATCTTGATGTTCTTGATCCGCCCAACATTCGGCGATGGGTCGGCCAATGGCTGGGCCTATGTCGGCTGCATGATCGCTTTCTATGTCCTTTGGGATACCTTCTTCACGATGAACGACATCGGCTATTGGGCGATGCTTCCTTCGCTTACCAATGATGAAAACGAGCGTGCCCACCTGACTTCCCGCGTCACCATTTGCGCGGCGATCGGCGCCTTCATCATGACCTTGGGGGCAACCTTCCTCCCGACCTTGTTCATTAATCAGGGCGTCGGCTCCGGCACCATCTATGGCATCATGGCCATCGTAGTCGCCGTTTTATTCCTCGTTTCCCAAGCCGCCGTCTTCTTCTTCTGCCAAGAAAAGGCGCGCGATGAGGTCCAAGAAGAAAAATCGGAGAAATCCAGCCTTCTCGATCTGTTCAAGATCGTCGGCAAGAACAGCGAAGTTCGCGCCAGCGTCATCGGCATCTTCATGTATCAGCTGGCTTCCACCCTCATCACCGGCGGCGTCGGTTTGAACTATTTCTACCTCGCCATGGGCTATGGCTCTTATGCCGGCGGCCTCGTCGTTTCCTTGATTTCTATCTTCTACGTCTTCGCGATGCTTAGCTCGCAAGCCCTTTACCCCGTCATCGCTCAGAAGATGAGCAAACGCAAAATCCTCACCATCGGCTTCATCATTGCCATGGTGGGCGCGCTCGGCTTCTTCTTGACTTGCTTCCCGGTCTTCGGCGACACGATCATCTCGACGAGCCTCAACGCCGCGGGCAGCACGCCGCGTTCCGCCGCCATCGAGGGGATGGACTTCGGCTGGCTATTCGGCGGCTTGATGTTCTGCAATTACCTCTTCCCGTTCATCTTCTTCTTTGGCTGCGGCCTCATCTATATGGTCATCTTGGTCATGTTCCAAGACTCCATCGACTACAACGAATGGAAGTTCGGTGAGCGCAAAGAATCGATCATCTCCGGTTGGCGTCCTTTGGATGTCAAATTGGCCGGCGCGGCTTTGCGCGGCATCCAATTCGTCATCTTCCTCTCCGCCGGCGTTTTGGCTTCCCTCGATCAGATTCAGAATGCCGAAAGCCAGCTGAATTCCGGCGAAATCACCGCCGAGCAATTCACCCCGCAGGTCGATGAGATCGTCAATTCCGTCACTCCCGCCGCCCTCCGCACCGTCGGCATTTGGGTCATCGTCCTGTTTGTCATCTGCTTGGGTGTGATGTATTACTTCCTCCGCTTCCGATACAAGACCACGGAAGAAGAGCACCGCAAGATCGTCGCCGAACTCGCGGCCAGGCATGAGGCCGATGCGGCTGCCGTGCGCGCGCAGGATGCCATCGAAGCCAAAGCCG
>CADCLZ010000068.1 GCA_902802365.1 uncultured Erysipelotrichaceae bacterium
TGCCGACGAGGGAGCGGGTGACATCGAGGACGCGATGGTTGACTTTGTAGCCATTGTGCTCAAGGGTCCAAGCGATGGTCGCGTTCGGGTCGGAGCCGGAAGAACCGGATCCGCCGCCGCCGGCGCGGGTATTGACGCCGCCGACACCGAAGACGGTGACCGCCTTCTCGGTGCGGAGCGGAAGAGTTCCGTCGTTCTTAAGAAGCGTGAGGGACTCTTTGTAAAGTTCGAAGTTGAGTTCAGCCGCAGCGGCCTGCTCTTCTTCAAAGCTGCCGAAGTCGGGGTAGTATTCCCCTGGGGTGACTGCCGGCACTTTGGCGCTCATCATTAACGGGAGCGCGAGGATGGCGGGAATTAATGCTTTAAGTAGGGTTTTCTTTCCCATATCTTTTCCTCTTTTCCTTTCTATAGAAGAAGTTTGTTGGCGTCTAGAAAGCTCTAGACCGGGTGCGAATTGAATTAACCTGTGATTGATACACCTCCTTATCAAGCCAAATAGCCCAACTGGATAGCACAATTACGTGTCTAAGCCCTTTGGGTTGTGTCGTTGCCAAAAATATATCCGTTCCGCGCCTTTCCTGCCGTCCGTTCGACTTAACCTGTCCTCCTGCCGTCCTAACCTGTCATTTTGGTAGGGCTTACATTGCCCCATTTGACCAACAGTTTTTTCTATCTGTTGGAATAATTGATGAAAAAGCCCTCCCTCTTAGAGGGAAGGCGCAATTTGGCCGTTCACCGCTTTTTCGTTCGCTGGTACAACGCCCGAATCTCGGCTTTGTCGATCTTCAGGTTATGTTTGCGCGGCAAGGCGTCCAAAAAGAGGAAGCGATCCGGGACCTCGTTCTTATGAAGCAGCCCCTTTAGGTCTTCGCGGAGCCTCTCTTCCCCCACTCCTTCTTCGTTTAGCACGCAGGCGCAGAGGATGCGCTCCCCGCGGGTCGCGCTTTCGATCGCCGTCACCGCGACGTCCTCGACATAAGGAAGGCCGCCGATCACGCGTTCCAGGAACGGACAGGAGATGTTGATGCCGTTTTTGATCACCATATCCTTGATCCTGCCGACGAAATAGAGATAGCCCTCTTCGTCGAGATAGCCGAGGTCGCCGCTATGGAGATAGCCGTCTTCGTCGATCGGGCTCTCCTCGCGGTTCAGATACCCATTCATTTGCTGCGGGGACTTCACGATGATCTCGCCCTTCTCCCCCACCGCCGCCTCCGAGCCGTCTTCCTTCACGATCTTCCCTTGGCTGCCCTTAAGGAACTTCCCGATCGAATAGGGATGCTTGGAGGAATCCGCTTGGTCTTGGAAGCCAGAGATCGTGAGGCATTCGCTCTGGCCGTAAACCGGGATCAAACGGACCCCGGAGATCTTCTCAAGCTCCAAGAAGCGTTCCGGCGGCAAATACGCCCCCGAGGTGATGCCGATCTTGAGGGTTGGGGTCGTAAAGCCTTTGGCCAAACGCTCTTTGGCGAAATAGCCATGGAAGGCCGGCACCGCGTCGAACCGGTCGATGGAATGCTCGTTGATCTTCTTAGCCAGAAACTCCGCCTCCAAGGAAGCAGGGAAATACATCGATCCCCCATAGTAGGCCAACGCCAGGAACTGGGCGAAGCCGAAGACGTGGTACATCGGGAGCATCGAGATCGCTTTTTTGCATAAAGAATATCCCGCGTGATCATGGAAGAGTTCGATATGGGCCAATAACGCACGCGAGGACATCAATACCCCTTTGCTTCGATTCGTGCTCCCCGAGGTGAAGCAAAGGATGATGGGGTCTTCGGGGTCTTTCGGGCCTGCAAAAAGGGGCTTCTCCCCCGCTTTTGGATCCCATGGGTCGATCTCCTCTTCTCTCCCGAAGGCATCGGATATCACCCAACGCCCGCTTTCGTTGGTTAGGTAAAAAGAAGGGGCCAAATCCACTTGGGCGTCCATGACGAACTCTTTGGCCTTTTGATGCGGGTCGGCAAGGCTTGCCAAAGCCCCGATCCCCAATAAAGCGAAGAAGAATGATACCCCTTCAAGGCTTCGGACCGCCCGAAAGCAGACCGGATCCCCTGCTTTCACGCCAAAAGAAGTTAGGCGATTCCCCAAACGGATGGTCTCCTTTAGGGCCTCTTGGTAGGTCAGACGATGCTCCTCGTCATAGAGGAAAAGCTCATCCGGGTAGGAATTCACGCAGGATAGGAAGTATTCATTCAGGCTTTTCATCATCATTAGAACTGGAAGTAGGCGAAGGCGCTCGCGTCGTTTTGGCTGATCAATAAGATCCACATCAAGGCGACCCCGACGATCGCGAAGACATAAATGAAGATGCCAGAGAGAAGATCATTCAGCGAAGCGGCTTTTTCCAATAACCCTGCATCGAGGACCAAGTCTTGATGGCGATGCTCGCGGATGCCGCGGTAGACAAAGCGGTAGAAAAGGACCATCACCGCGAGGAGGATAAGCATGAACACCGCGCGGAAAGACCCCATGCCAAGCGAAAGGAAAGCGGTCTGGAAATAATTCGGCCCGAAGCCGGTGAAGAAGATCACGAGCGCCTGATAGGCCTCGGCGATGTCTTTGCCGCGGAAGAAGGAGACGCTCGGGGCGAAGATCAGCCAGACCAAGATCCTTCTGCCCCAGCGGATCCACCAACGGTCGAAACGAACGCCTTCCGCCTTCTTCTTCTCGATGAGCGGCAGGATGAAATCGGCTTCGATCATCGCCAATAAGCCAACGAATAGGCCCCAGATCGCATAAGTCCATCTCGCCCCATGCCATAAACCGCATAAGGTGAAGACGATCAATTTGTTGAAGCCTTCTCTGACCTTGCCCTTCCGGTTGCCCCCTAAGGGGATATAGAGGTACTGGGTGAACCAGCGGGTCAACGAATAATGCCATCTTCTAAAGAACTCGGCGACGCTCACGGCCAGATACGGCTCATCGAAGTTCTGGCTGAGCTTGATGCCAAGCATCCTGGAAGAGCCCATCGCGATCTCCGAATAGCCGCCGAAATCGCAATACATCTCCAAAAGGAACAGCCAGGCCGATAGGAACACCGACAAAGAATTCGCGGAAGCAAGATCGTTGTAAACATGATTCACGAAGAGCCCGAGGAAGTCGGCGATCAAGCATTTCAAGGCGAAGCCGAAGACCAGATGGCGAAGACCAAGGATGAAATCATCGGGGCTGAAATGGCGTTCTTCCTTCAACTGAGGCAGCAAGATCCCCGGCTTTTCGATCGGGCCGGCGACCAATTGGGGGAAGAAGGAAACGAATAAGGCGTAATAGCCAAAGTGCTTCTCGGCCGGGTAATCCCCGCGGTAGACGTCCACCGCATAGGATAGGGTCTGGAAGGTATAGAAAGAGATGCCAACCGGCAGAAGGATCCGAAGGCTCGGCGAATCGACGTGGACCGGGAAGAGGTTGATGAGGTCGACCGCCGAATTCAATAAGAACTCGAAGTATTTGAAGAAGAACAACGCCCCCAAGCAGATCACGATCACCAACGTGAGCCAAAGCTTTTTGAATCTCGGCTTCTTCTCGATCAAGATCGCCCCAGCATAGGAAACGATCGTCGTCCCGAGGATCAAGAAGCTGAGCCAGGGCGAGAAGACGGCGTAGAAGAAATAGGAGGCCAGCAAAAGCCACGCCCAGCGGAACTTATGCGGGAGGAGCCAGTAGATCAAGATCACCAGCGGGAGGAAGATCAGGAATTGCCAGCTATTGAACGACATCTTCCCTCCTCTTGCGGATCAAAAAACCGATCAATGCCCCTAGTAAAAGTAGCGCGGCGGAAAACGCCCCTTCGAGCATGCTGATGCCCCAGAGCATCTCCAGAATCAAGCCGGCGATGCCTACTACGCCCCCAAGGGCGACCATAATGAAAGCCTTGCCCTTTAGTAAGAACGAAAGAGAAAGCAATAAGAAACCGACGCCTAAGATGGCGAGCAGCCAAGGGTTCTGGAACAAGGCCAATGTCTCGAAACCTTCCATCAGAGGATCCCCCTTAGGTCATAGAGCAATTGCCGGGTGCGAAGCTCCGCCCCTTCGTTGGTCAGATGGTAATCGGTGTCATAGAAATAGCGCCCCGGGAAAAGGTAATCATCGACCCGGGAGATCGGGATGTAGCCATTGACCCCCAGCGAAACCTCCAAGCGCTCGGCGAACTGCCGCCAGATCTCGCTCTCGCGCTGCTCCTTCTTGAGCCACGCGCGGATCTTCGCCTTCGCCTCGGAGGTCTTGACGATGTTCAGCCAGTCCCTGGACGGGCCGTGTGAGGACGACGAGGTCATCACCTCGACGAAATCGCCGGT
>CADCLZ010000069.1 GCA_902802365.1 uncultured Erysipelotrichaceae bacterium
CGACGACGATACCCTCTATAAGGAAACCACCTATGGCGGATATCTGACCCAGTATGCGAAGATCGACGTCACCAATCGCTTCACCAACGATGCCACTGCCTATAGCAACTTCACCGATAACGGCGTCCATACCCCGAACGTCGGCATGAAGAAAAAGGTCCAGAGCCTGATCGTCAATGACGCGACCACCGAAGGCTGGTTCCAGGAATCCAACATCGGGAACCTCGACTCCTCCTACTCCGGCCGTCTGTTCAAGAACACCATCGCGAACGACGTCGCCGAACTCGGCGGAGACACCGACAAAGAGCTCACCTATGGCTGGCAGGTCAACGGCAACTACTACCTGACCCGTACCAGCTATCCGGGCAGCATTGAACCGGATGCCGAGGATGCCGATTACAACCCGACTCCTTACCTGCTCAATAACGGCGACGCCTGGACGATCGTCCGCGTCGATGAGGCGGTCAAGAACTCCCTCTATCGCGATGCGAACTACGCGGCCAAAGCCGAAGTCGATAAGTACATCTCTTACGCCTTAAGCTCCAACACCGCCTACACCAAAAACGCCAAGCAGTACTACGTCAAGCAGGCCGCCATCTCCTATCACGATCAAGCGGTCTATGACTACTTCGTAGAGACCTTCCCCGATCTCTTCGATGATTGATTCTCGAAAAAGAATCTATAATAAGGGAGCGAACACTCGCTCCCTTTTTTCTTAGGAGGTATCAATATGGAAGACGTCTTCTGCCGCATCATCAAAGGCGAAATCCCCAGCAGCAAAGTCTATGAGGACGACGATGTCCTCGCGATCCTCGATATCTCGCAGACGACGCGCGGGCACACCCTCGTGCTCCCCAAGCGCCACTACGAGCATTTCCTCGATTGCCCGCAGGAAATCGCCCACAAGGTCTTTGACGTCGCGCAAAGAATCGGCCAGGCCGAAGTCTCGATCCTCGGGGCCAAAGGGGTCAATATCCTCACCAACGTCGGGGAAGCCGCCGGGCAAAGCGTCCCGCACTTCCATGTCCACGTCATCCCGCGCTATACCGGCGGGGAAGGCGGATTCCAGATCACGATGAAAGGCCAGGATACCTCGGGGATGGATCTTCCGCGCCTGGCGATGGAAATCAAAAGCGCGATTAAATAATTGATAAAACGCGCATACGCGCATAAAAAGGCGGCACCCCTGTAAGGATGCCGCCTTTTGCTTCATTCGCCTCCACTCGGCTTATTTCTTCGTGTATTTGGGCAGATAGAAGTAGCGATCGTCCATCGAGAAGATCTTCTGGGTGAATTCGCCCGGCTTGACGTCGGCGTATGCCTTATCGAGGATATTCATCTTCGCGTCCATATCGTCGATCATCGAAAGGGCCAGCGCCTCGCGGGTGAGGGGCATCACCGCCGAGCCGAAATCCGGCTGACCATGATGGCTGAGGATCATATGCTCCAAGACCACGGGGATCTCGCCTTCGATCTTCAAGGCATGCGCGGCTTCGCGGATCTCCGCCTGCATGATGGAGATATGGCCGAGCAGTTTCCCTTCGAGGGTGTAGCTGGGCGCGACGGGGCCGCTTAACTCGATCGTTTTGCCGATATCGTGGAGGATGCAGCCGGCGATCAAGACGTCGCGGTTGAGGCTCGGATAAAGCTGGCAGAGCATTTCGGCATGATCGGCCATCTGGAGCGAATGATAAAGAAGCCCCGAGGCGAAGTTATGGTGATTCCTGACCGCGGCCGGCCAGCTCACAAAGTCCTTGCGGAACTTATTGACCAAGTAATTGGCGATCGCGGCGACGTCTTTCTCCTCCAAGGATTTGAGATATTGGTCGAGCTTCTTCTCCAATTCTTCTTTGGGGATGGGTGCGGAAGGGACGAACTGGGCGACGTCGACGCTTTCCAGGGGCACTTTGCTGCCCGAAAGGACCTTCATCTGAAGATGATCCTTATAGGAGATCACTTCGGCCTCGACGTTTACGATGTTGCCGGGGGCGAAGATCTCTGGGTCATCCGGGAGATAGTCCCAACGCTTGGCATCCATCGTGCCGGAGGCGTCCTGGAAGCTGATGGTCAGATAGTTTTTGCTGCCGGTCGTGACCCCTTTGGTGCAGGAAGCGACCAAAAAGTTCCCATAGACATGCTCGCCATCGCGTAATTCGTTAATCATTTTCATAGAAATCCTCCTCCAGTAGCGTTTTTATCTCTTCATAAGGATAACCTTTCTTCAGCAGGCTCGCGACGATATGCTCCCGAAGCTCGTAGCCTTCGAATTTCCTGGCGTAGCGAAGCTTGGCCTGCGCGAATTCTTTCTCCAGCCGGTTCTTTTGGAGCTTTGGATCGCCTTCTGGCACCTTGGCCACCAGCTGGTGGACCAATCCTTCCTCGAACCCGCGTTCATAGAGGGCCTGGGTGATCTTTTCCTGCTTTTTCCTTTTAGGAAGAGAGGGGTAACGGCGGAGGAGCATCTCAAAACTTCTTTTCGCCGCCTCCTCTTCTTTGGCCTTCGGGATCTTCACCTTGGCGAGGACCGTTTCGTCGATCCCCTTTTCTTTTAATTCGTAAAGGATCCGCTTCCGGCCATAGCATTTGACTTCGAGGGCTTCTTCCGCGTAATTGGCGGCGTACTCTTGATCATCGAGGAAGCCTTGTTTCTTAAGCAATGAAACGATCTTGTTCCGATTCTCTAGGCCGGTCTCGTGGTTAATGAGCTTCTGGCGGAGCTCCATCTCGCTATAGCCTTTATGGCTCAGCAAGCGGAGGGCGTAGTTATAATCGCCATCGAGTTTGGCATAGGCGAGGAGTTTCTTCTTTTCGGAAGGGGTGATCACCTTCCCTTCATAGAGGCGGAATTCGGTGAAGGCATTCTCGCTTAATTCGACTTTTCCATCCGAAAACGTGACAATGGCCCCGCTCTTTTTCCATTGGATCTTCGTAACGATCGTTTCACCAGTTCTTTTTGATGGCACGGACATACACCTCATGGATATTGCGGTAGAAGGATTCCAAAGAATAGGGCTCCAAGGCCTTCATCGCGTTGTTGATGATCGCTTTTTTGTTCGAAGCGGACAGGAAAAGGATGCCGGAAAGATGCGATTTGAAGTCTTCCTCATCATAGAAGAAGAAACCGGTCTTCCCTTCGCTGATCGTTCCCAGAAGATTGTCATCATAACGGGCCAAGACCAATAAGGAAGAGGCCATCGCCTCCATGATCGTGAGGCCCTGCGTTTCAGTGACCGAGGCCGAAAGGAACAAATCGCCCAATTGATAATAACGTTGGGTCTCTTCGCCCGGCACCGGGCCGACGAAGATGACTTTGTCATCGATCTTCAGATCTTTGGCGAGTTTCTTGAGGTCATCAAGGATCGGGCCGCCGCCGACCAAGAGGAACTTCGTGGGCTTTTTCTCGCCGGAACGGAGGAAATCGGCATAGCCGCGGAGCAGAACGTCGATTGCCTTCTCTTTGGCCACGCGGCCTAAATAAAGCAAAACGAAGTCTTTGGGATCGATCCCAAGGCTTTTCTTCATCTTGAGGATCGCTTCCTCATTCATCTTCGGCTTTATGAATTTGCCGAAATCGATGCCGGTCGGGACGACGTTGATATAAGAATCCACCCCGATGCTCCGGAAATAGCTTTTGACCTTTTCGCTCGGGGCGATGAATTCATCGGCTTGGGCGCTCTTGAGATTGATGTAGAAACGGACAAAGCGCTTCGCCGCCCGATCGAAGAAGCCTTTGGTGACGTAATAGGTATAATCCTCGTACATCGTGTGATAGGTATAAACGATCGGAACCTGGAGCTTCGCCGCGCTGATGAAGCCGAATTGCCCCAAAGGGGCATCATGGTTGGAATGGATGATGTCGGGCTGAAATTCCTTCACCATTTCGAAGGCTTTGCGGTTATAAAAGCCGGCAAAATGATAATCATAGCCCTTCATCGCCGAAATGCCGGGGATCCGGATGATATCGCCTTCGCGCACGACTTCGTTATCGGGGGCGTTGCTGGTGACGACCAAGCAGCGATCGCCATGCTCCACCAACGTTTTATGCAGATTGAAAAGCGAGGTGGAAACACCATTGATCTCAGGCGGATAAGTATCGGTGAACAAAACGATATTCATACTCAGTCGATCGTCCAATTGCTCCAACCGTCGTTATCTTTGCCCCGACGTTTCTTGGGCTTTTTCTCCGCTTGTTTGATATTCTTACGAACTTTCCTCGGCAGGTCATGGACTTCCTCATCCTCGGGATCTCCGCCTTTTTCGAGGTTCTCGCGGATCCTGGCCTGGATTTGATCGACGAAGGTCTGGTGGTTCGCGTAGTGGATCTCTTCCTTCGGGCGCGAACGATAAAACGCCGAAACGATGCCGCCGACTAAGGTCACCAAGTGGAAGGTCGTGGTACGCCACAAGATCTGGCAGGCGTTGACGTTGGCTTCGATCACTAACGGATCCATATTCGCCGGGGCCAATGACTGGAAGAAAGAATAGTAGAGGTAATAGAAGAAGTATTCGGAAACGCCGGCTTGGCCGGGGAGAGGAATCAAGCCTGCGCACATCTGATGGAACGAGCAAAGGAAGATGGCATCGAACAAATCCTTGACGTTGATGGTGTAATCGTCGCCATAGGCGTGGAGGGCCAGACCGGCGAAATACGGGATCGAGAAACGGACCATCAGCAAGGCCAAGAACAAGATCCCGACCAAAATGACGACCGGGACGTTGACCTGAAGACGCTTCAACTCAATTTTGAAGTTCTCGACCTGAACGCGGAGGTTCTCGCGGGTCTTTTCCGGGTTGCGGATCAGGTGGATTTTGCCCAAGAAACCAACGATGTAATGAAGAACGAAGTTATGGATCTTGTGCGAGAAGCTCATGATGTAAAGCATCGCGATGATCGAAAGATTAAGGACGAAGCCGGCGATGATGATGTAGATGACGGGGATGTTGATCGTGTTATTCGCGAAGTCCAAAGGCCTCATGTTCGGGATCGTGGGCGCCTCGACGATCAACGTCAGGATATCGAAAAGGACGAGGATGGATTGATAGAGGATGAACCACATGACCATGATCGAAGCGGAGTTGGAGACTTGCATCCCCTGCTGCTTCATCGTGTAGACCTGCATGATCTGGCCGCCGCTAGCGCCAGGGGTGACGTTGTTATAGAAGGAGCCAATCATCGCGGTCGCCAAACCTTGATGCATCCGATACCTTCTCGTATAAAGCCGGCAGAAGATCTTGAAGATCAATCCCTCGATGATATAGGAGAAGCCCATCAAGCCAACCATCGCGAAAGCCCAGATCCAGTCGGTATTTCCGAAAGCATTGACGACCGACCAGAACTTATCGCCCCAAAGCGAAACCGCCAGCGAGATCCCGGTCGCGATCAAAACGACCACGATATACGCGATGTACTTCAGAGCAGGATGCTTCTTCTTTTTTTTTTCGTGTTGTTCGAATTCTTCGTCCATAAGAACACAGGTATTCTATCGGTCAGCGCGGGTAAAAGAAAGTTTGCTTTCTTTTCATTTGCCCTTAAGTGAGGAAAAGAGGCGCCTTTCCCATCAAGAAATCGACCAAATTGAGGTTCTTGATTCCCAGGAAAGAACAATCCCCCTCATCAAACGATACCACAAATCGCGGGCATGAGGTTTTCATTGGGCGAAAAGAAGAATAAATTTTTTTCTTCTTTTCTTCGTCCCCCTCCAGATAATCGCTCACCGCGAGGAGGCACATCTTATCGTCTTTCCGCACGACCAAGTCGAAAGTCCCGGCATAAGTCTTGCCGTAGTTGAGATCATAGCCTTGCCCCTTTAAGTAAAGGTAGACCAAGGTTTTGGCGAGCTTTCTTCGGTCCGCGGGATTGGGGTAATTGAGCAATTGATGGAACAGCGGGAAGAATCTCCGGTTCCCGCGGGAATAGGTTCGGCCGTCTTCCGAATACGGTTCCAAATGGTCGATCAATGCGTTTTCTTCCAACATCTCCGCATAGCGGAGAACCGTCGAAGGCTCCAGGGAAAGGCCGCGCTTCTTCAATTCTTTGCTGATCGAACTGGGCGAGAAGTCCTCCCCGGCGTGCAAGATGATCCTTTGACAAGCTTCATAGAACGAGGAGAACGGGAGGTTCGGATGGCGTTTATAGATTTCACCGAACAAGAACTTCCTTAGGAACCCGCGGCTGGGGCGAATCTCCTCCCCTTCAAAGAAGTAAGCGACATCCGCAAACGCATAATCCTCAAAACAAGCAAGGAGGCTTTCCCTGGTTTTTGGCTTTGGCAAGACCGCTAAATATTCCAGAAACGAGATCGGGCCAAGAAAGAACCTGATGTACGAACTAGGGCGAAGCGCGGAGATCTCTTCTTCGAGGAAACGGACGTCATCGGAGGTCACGAACACCGAGCAATAAAATGAACGGTTCAAGGATTTGAGGATTCCGAACAAGTCTTCGCACTCATTGACTTGGTCCAAAAGAACGTAGTATTTCCGCCCATCGCGAATCTTGCTTTTCAGATAGTCGATGAAGGATCGGAGACCGCGGATTTTGGCAAAGGATTCCTCGGCGAAGTCAATGCGGAGAATATGGTTCGCAGGGACCTTCTTCCCCTCCAATGCTTTGGCGATCTGCGAGAGGAAAGCGCTCTTTCCAGCATAGCGGGGACCGAGGATGAATTTGATGCGCTCATCCTCGAAATAAGGCCGGATTTCTTCTAAGAGGTCTCTCGCTTGCTCTTTCATACATATAACTTACTATTTATCGGCTTTATTTTAAAGAAATAAAATTATTTAAACTTTTTTAATGTCTATTTTGCTTTTGATATTTGCTAAAGAAAAAGAGAGGGTTTATCGCCTCTCTTACTTTCTTGTTTAGATTAACGGGTGATTCGCGGGTAATCGCGCTCTGGCTCATCAATGACTTCCACCGAGGAGATCACGACCGGAGTATAAGGAGCGTCGTTCCAATCGGTCTCAACCGCGGCGATTTTATCGAGGGCGTCTTCGCCAGAGATCATCTTGCCGAAAGCCGCATATTCCCCATCGAGGTGCGGGGCTTTCTTATGCATCACGAAGAACTGGGATGTCGCCGAATCCTTGATCATGGTGCGTGCCATCGAAAGCACCCCGCGATCATGGAGCAAGCGGTTTTGAACACCATTGGAAGCAAACTCGCCTTTGATCGTATAAGGAAGGGCCCTGCCTTTAGGAAGGCCGTTCCCACCCTGGATCATGAATCCTTTGATGATGCGATGGAACGTCAGCCCATCATAAAAGCCTTTGCGGGCCAAAGCGACGAAGTTCGCCGCGCTGATCGGCGCGTTCTCATAATCGAGCTCGAAGCTCATATCGCCGAAATCCTTCACGTGAATAATGACCATTTCAATCTCCTTTGGGCATATTCTAGCAAACAAAAAAGACCCCTAATAACAAAAAACCGCCCCTCGACCAATTGGCGGGAGCTTTCAGAGAGTGGTTC
Source organism: uncultured Erysipelotrichaceae bacterium (assembly GCA_902802365.1). Lineage (GTDB taxonomy): Bacteria > Bacillota_I > Bacilli_A > RFN20 > CAG-826 > Alloenteromonas. The sequence goes on from CADCLZ010000069.1 coordinate 7,466, forward strand.
TTTGGAGAGGGCCTTGCGGGCTCCTCTCCAAGAGGTTACTAACCTCGCGGTCTTCCCGGCTCTATTGCCGGTGGGACTACCACAAGCCCTTGCCTTCCATAATCGCCGAAGCGTTCTAGTAGACACCGCATCTTGCTTTGCCCTCCGTGCGGTTTGAGGGGGCCCTGGCTTTTTAACGTGCCGACCGGGCACATTGGGCGCCGAAGTTCTGACTAATGTCAGCTTTCGGGGTGCTTTTCCACGGATTGCTCCGTCTTTCGGTTACCGTCCGCGTGGATTTGGGGATTTCTCTCGCGGGATCACCACTGTCCCGACCTTCTCGCGAAGGCCCTGAAGTTTCGCTTTTCGGACTTCAGCCGTCCTAGTCCCTATTAACGAACTGCACATGTTCTCGGGACGCCCGCCATCCCTTAGTCGCCTAAGTTTCGCGGGGACTTCTTCCGGAGGCGTTTTGCTTCGCCTTCTGAGGTTGTCATCCTCAAGGCTTCGCGGTTTCTCACCGCAGGATTTCCTCTTTCCCATGTCAGGAAGACCTTACGGAACTTCGCTGGCACCACCTTTTTTCTTTAACCCACCAGATGGAGATCGGGGGCCCTTCAGGCGAGCCGGTCGGACTCTCGGGCCTCTCACAAGGTTTCCCTTGCAAGGAGGCATATTATTCTCTATCCCAATACAGGTGTCAACGCTTTTTTCATTATTTTTTTCAACTTTTTGAAAAATGTAGATGCTATCGAAACTTTTTCCATCAAAAAAGCGATTCGAGCGCATATTCATCACATCTTTTTCGTTATATGTTTATATTTATGCATATGAAAAATGAAGAAACCGTTCAAGGCGCAGTCTTGATCAAAAAACGCGAGAGAAGCATTATCCAAACTTCGATCATTGGGATCCTGGGGAATGTTTTGCTCGTCACCGTCAAAGCGATCTTCGGCTTATTGGCGGGGTCGATCGCGATCGTGATGGACGCGTTGAATAACTTAACCGACGCTTTAAGCACCCCTTCGGCCATGGGCGCATCGAGTATCTCACCTCGATGGTCATCGCCGTCATCATCCTGGTCGCCGGCTTCTCCTCGATCTATGAAAGCGTCCGCGCGCTCATCGACCTCTATTCCGGCGGCGATGCTGCGGTTTACGAAAACCTCACCCTCATCATCATCGCGATCGCCATCCTCTTTAAGATCGCCCTCGGGCTTTATTTCCGCTTCATGGGAAAGAAGAACGATTCCGAAGCCCTCAAAGCCAGTGGCGCCGATGCCTTATGGGACTCCGTCCTTTCCTTCTCCACGCTCGTATGCGCGTTGATCTCGCGCTTCGCAGGCGTTTCCTTAGAAGGGTATTTCGGCATCTTGATCGGCGCGATTTGATCAAAGGCATCAAAGCCACGATCCGCGAGTTCCCCGGCGTCTTGGGGGTTTATGACTTGATCGTCAATGAATATGGCAAGAACGAAGCTAATGCTTCGGTGCACATCCAAGTCCCTGACGATATGGATGCGAAGACCCTTCATTCCCTCTCGAAGAAGATCTCCGCGGCCATCTACCTTAAATACCATATCGCGTTGACGATCGGGGTCTATGCCAATAACGATTCCGACCCCAAGGCCATGGAAATCAAAAACGCCCTCATGAATTTGCTGAAAGAGGAGAAGGAAATCCTCCAGATGCATGGCTTCTACCTCGAAGAAGAGCAGAAACTCGTCACCTTCGACCTCATCTTCACCTATGAGGAAAAGAACGCCCAAGCCCGCTGCGACGAAATCCAGAAGAAGATGGAAGCCCTTTTCCCGGACTATCAGTTCTACGTCGTGCTAGATCGCGACTACACCGATTAAAAAGGAGGCTTAAGCCTCCTTATTTTTTTCGAAATGAAGGATCAATCGGTTGGCTCCATAAAGCACACCGAAGGCGGCGAACCCAACGGCGGAGAAGCCGACCACATAAAGCAATAAGAACACCGGATAAGGAACCTTCCCTTGGAAGGAGGATAAAACCGGGAGCTCGCAGGCATAATGCGGCGAGAGGAAGAACATATTGACGTTCCCATCCACCCGGCCATAAAGGCTTTCGTTGAGGGTGATCGCGATTACGCATAACGCCAAGAAAGGGAAAATCCCCTTCCAGATCAAATGGAGGTCGAACTTCTTCCGTTCGTGGACGGCGATGAAGGCCCCGAGCAACACCATCATGCCATGATGCACCATGGTCTGGATGTTGATCCCGATCTTCCCGACGAAGACCGTCGCGGGATAAAACATCACTCCGATCCCGGCGAAGAACATGAATGATCCGGCGAACGCCAGGAAAGAATCGTAGACGAAGGAAGAAACCTTTCCCTTATTGGGAAAGAAGGCTAAAAACGGCAGGATATAGAATGGGGTGGAGCAGAACTGGAACGGCAGGTAATACCAGTTGTATTCGAAATAAGAATTCGCCCCATCGTATTCAAAGCTCATCACGAGTTGCTTATAAAGCTCAAAAACCAAGAATACCCCCCAGGAGATGCCGAGGATCAACCGGAAGCGCTTCTGGCTGGAATCTTTCGCGAAATAGCAGATCAGGAAAGTCCCGAGGAATAAGATCCCCAAACAGAGCAGATGGTACCAGCCGTACATGGTCGGGCGTTCCATCTCGCCGTGAAGGAAGTGCATGAATTCAAAGAATGGGTTCATAGGATGAAGGGCCCTTAGGCCGTCATTACGATAGCCCTTTCCGAGGAGAAGGGGTAGCGAAATGTCGCTGTCCGCTCTTTCTTAAATAGGTGAGAGTCTCTAAAATAGGAAAGTTATGAAACGCAAGAAGATCGAAGACTTCACCAACGTCCCAGAAGAGATCGAGAAATACAAAGCCGAGAATTTCAAAACCTTAGGTTTTGAGATTTACGATTACACCCACATTTTGAGCGCGATCACGATGATCGTCCTCCTGCTGGTTTTTTGGTGGCAGCTCGATGGGGCGAAAGCCCAGGTCACCCTGCTGAAAGAAATCATCTTCTTCTTTCTGTCGGTCTTGTTGATCTTCTTCATCGGCTATATCGCCGAAAACGAAGACCCAAAACTCGAGAAGATCGTCTATAACTTCTGCTGGCTGATCGCCTCGCTTAGCTTATTCATCCCCGCGATGTTCGACCTCATCATGTTCTTCATCAACGGACTCGATTTCTCCGAGCACATCGGGGTTTTCATCGCCGACCTCGCCAGCATGATCTTCCCGATCCTCGCCTCGGCATTCTTTGTTTTGGCCCTCTTCCGGGTCGAAAAAGGCCAACGTTGGATCAACCTGATGCTCACTGGGGTCTGCTTCTTCCTCTTTGGGACGATCGGCGAAATCGTCCAACTGAGCATCGAGCTCGGCGTGGAGGGCTTCTCCGCATTCGCTTTGGTGGAACTCATCACCGCCTTCGCGCCCATCGCGCCGGCCGCGTTCGGCTTCCATGATTTCGTCTTGCTTCGGAACTATTTGGCCAAAGGCGAAACAAAAGGGTCCCCCGAAGAATAAGGGACCCATTGATTGTTTTTCGTTTCTTTTTAAGCGGAGGCGAGTGCTGCTTCCGCTTTTTCGATCGATTCCTTCATCTGCTTGGCGGATTTAAGCAACGCCAACTGCTCGGATCCGGATACCGGGACTTCGAGGGCTTTGCTCACGCCTTCTTTGGAAACGATGGTCGGAACCGCGAAGCTCACGCCTTCGATGCCATATTGGCCATGGAGATGGTTGCTTAGCGGCAAAATCGCGTGTTCGTCTTTGATGATGGCTTCGCAGATCCTCGAAACCGCCATCGCGATGCCATAATAGGTCGCGCCTTTCTTCTGAATGATCGTGTAGGCGGAATCGCGGACATCGACGTAGATTTCGTCCATCTCCTTTGCAAAGTTCTTCACGCCGGTCAGCTCGCAGAAATCCTTCAGCGG
>CADCLZ010000070.1 GCA_902802365.1 uncultured Erysipelotrichaceae bacterium
GAATATGGGATCGATGGCTTCCGCTTCGACTTAATGGGCATCATCGATGCCGAGACGCTCCTTCAGATCGAAACGATGGCCAAGACGAAGAAGAAAGACTTCATCCTCTATGGCGAAGGCTGGAATATGGGCGGGGAGCTCAGCATCCCGCAGGGGCGGATGGATAACGCCGAATTGCTTCCGGGCTTTGGCTTCTTCAACGATACCTTCCGCGAAGCCGCGAAGAACTATTTCGCCGGCGATGATGGGGCCAAGCAGAACTTCAAGGCCTGCTATACCTCCTTGTCGCTTGATTTCATCCTTCCCAGGCGCTTCCTCGATGCCAGGCAAAGCATCAATTACGTCGAATGCCACGATAACGAAACCTATTACGATTGGCTGAAGAAACGCCGCCCGGACCTAAGCGAGGAAGAAGTGCTTTCGCGCTGCGAATTGGCGTTGGCCGCCGTCGCCTTTTCCCGCGGCGTCCCTTTCTTCCACATGGGCCAGGAAATCGCCCAGTCGAAGTGGGGTGAGGGGAACACCTACAACAAAGGCGATCATTACAATAAGTTCTCGTTCAAGCTCCTCGATGAGCGTTTCACGATGGTCGAATACTTCAAAGACGTCATCGCCTTCCGCAAGAAACATTCATTCCTTCGGATATATGATCCGAAAAAGATCGACGAGAGCATCGATATCCAGGATTACGAAGGCATCATCCGCATCATCTATCTCCAAGAGAAAGAGATCGCCCCTTATCAAGAAATCGAAGAATTCTATAACCCCTCTGACGAGGATGTCACTTTCACGAAGGCCGGTCGCTTTGGCGTCATTTTCGACCAAAAAGGCTATCACGAGAAAGCGGCGACCGGAAAATCATCGGACGTCTTAATCCCGAAGCGTTCGCTGGTTGTCGTCATGGCCAAATAAGGCCCCGAGAACGGGATATCGCGAATCCAAACCGATAGATCAGAACCATAGGAGGTTTTTCGTATTATGCTTTCGAGCGTTTTCATTTCGGGTCGGTTGGGCGAGATCAAAGACAACCAGACCCGCATCATCGAAGTCGATCACGTCATCCCCGGCGAAAGCGGGCATTACGCCGTCACCAAGATCCCCGTCCGCGCGCCGTATCAAGAGTCCTTGCTCATGAAGGCGAAGCCCGGCTGCCTTGCCATCATCAAAGGGCGCCTGGAGGCCGTCAATGAGAAAGACGGCATCATCTACGTCGTGGATGAGATCGACGAGATCTATCAGTTCCCGAACGGGATGAAGAAGAACTAGGTAAAAGAAAACGGCGGGCTTGACGCCACCCGCCGTTTTTTATTCGTCGCGGAGATGGAAGCAGTCGGCGTGCTCTTTCTTTTGCTGGCCAAGAGGCGTCCCGTCGTGGTTGATGTGGAGCGACCAGACGTCGAGGGCATCTTCGATATCCTCGCCTTCTTTTGCTCTTAAGAGCAAAGCGTGGACTTCCTGATAGTCGGCTTTCGCCTTCGCCCAGAGCTCTTTGAATCCGGCGGAGGATTCTTCCAAGGTCACGGGGTCTTTCCAAGTCGCATGGGCTTTGTTCATCACATCGAGCCCCGCGAATTTCTTAAGCCGCCGCTTGGTGGGGTAGATCATCGACATCGGCTTGCTGTATTTGCCGCCGAGGGAGATCAAGGCGCGCTTGATGCCGCCTCTCGACCACATCATCCGCGTGACGGCGTTATAGTCGACGTAGCTGAGGGTGAAGGAATCATCCTTCAGCGGGAAGTCGGCGGAAGCATGCCACATCTTAGACACTTCGATGATGTCCTCCATCTGGCAGAGGCCCATCGCGCGGTCGGGACGTTGGAAGGTCCCTTTTTCAAGCCCGACGACTTCGTCGAGGATCGCCTCAAAGAAGCCATGGGCCCATCCCCATTTGCCATGGAGTTCGCCGTTTTCGTCAAACCCGGTCCGATAGAAGACGTAGGGGTGGAAGACGCGGTCGACGGAGAAATGCATCAATAAGCCATCGAGATAGGCGAAGAGCATCTGTTTCGTCCGGCCTTCCTTCTTGGCCGCGTATTGCATCATTTTCCAATAAGTCGGGGTGATGCTGATCTGGTGCATGTGGCTGCCAAACGGGCGGATCGTTGCCGAATCGGCCCGCTTTCTAAGCGGGTTGGTCCCATAGGCCATGAAGAAATCGGGGCCCTGGGTTCCCGCCCGGACGATCGAGAGGAAGGATTTCTCGTCCCGCGGGGTATTCTCGAGGGCGAAGCTATCGTGGACGATGACGGCGGGCATCAGTCATCAGCTCCCAGCGCATCGAGGCCTTTGGCGTTGGTCCCGGTGTCTTTGTTATGCGGCGCTTTGACGAAGAAGAAGACCGCGCCGGCGATCGCCATCAAAGCGGCGGAGTAGATCGGCATGGCGATCCAACTCGTGGCCTGGAAGATCAAGCCGATGACGATCGGGGTGATCGACTGCGCGCCCATCGAGGCGGAGTAATAAAGCGAGGTATAACGGCCCAATTTGTCCTTCGTGCAGTAGTCGGTGACCAGCGGGAAGGAGCAGATATGGATGAGCGAGGAGCCAAAGCCGATGATCGGGCAGAGGATGAAGAAGGCCCAGGGGAGGCCGGCTTCGAAGGTAAGGTGCCCATCTGCAGGAATCTGATTGGGGATCAAAGCGTAGACGACATAGCAGAGCGCGACGGTGCAAATGCCGGCGAAGATCGTCCATTTGCGGCCGATCTTGTCGGCGATCATGCCGGCGATCAAGAAGCCGACGACGGATCCGACGCCCGAGACGATGGTCATGATCATGCCGCCCGCGCTGGAAGTGTTCATCCAGAACATGTAGTAGTTGGTCTGGAAGGTCTCAACTGCGTTGAGGGACATGAACCAGAACACTTCGGCAACCAAGATGAGAGCGAGGTTGCGGATGTTGTTCTTGGAGAGTTTTTCGTTGGTGGTGACTTGCTCTGCGCTTTCGCCCATCGCTTCGCCGCGCTCGATGTCGAGGGCGAGCTCTTCGGATAATTTGTTCTCTTTGACTTTGAAGAAGAGGGCGATGACGGAGGCGACCAAAACCAGCGAGCAGATGAGGAAGGGGATCTCGAGCATCAATAAGGATTTGCCGGAGCCATCGATGTATTTGGTGACGGCGAAGAAGATGCCGCCCAAGGAACCGACGAGGCCGCCGACGTAGCCGACGATGTTGATGATGCCGTTGGCTTTGCTCCGCAAAGGTTTCGGGGTGAGGTCAGGCATCAAGGCGACGGCGGGGGAACGATAGCTCATCATGAAGACGATGATGACGACCATCATCGCGATGAGGCCGGCAAGGTTGCCGACCAATGCGGCACCCGTGGATGCCATGCCGGCGTTGAAGAAGAAGGGGATGAACGGCATCGCGATCGCGGTCACGATGGAACCGACGATGATATAAGGCATGCGCTTGCCGATCTTGGTATGGGTTTTATCGGAGAGGTTGCCGAAGATCGGCATGATGAAGAGGGCGGCGATGTTATCAAGAGCCATGATGATACCGACTTTCCATTGGACATCAAGGTATTCTTCTTGGCCGAGATAGCCCACGCGGAGGATGCTCTTCATATCGAAGGAAAGGAGTTTCCCGTCCACGACCCACTTGACGATGTCGGCGGAGGCTCCGGAGGTGATCAACAGGCCATTCGCATCCCTTGGCGCGGTTTGCGCCCATTCCACGGCGGCTTGGAATTGGCTTTCCGCATTGAGGAAGATTTCTGGGTAATCCGCCTTGGCGAATAAGAATGACAGCATCGGGCTGCAATAGCCGTTATAGAGCTGCCACACCAAGAGGATGCCAAAGAAGGCGAGGCCGATCCAAATGGTCCTCTTGAGGTAAGACTTATCGAACTTCAATGGTTTCGGTTCGGCGGTCTTGATGTCGGTTGCTTCCATAAAAAAGACTCCTTTCATGAACGCAAAGAGAACGTCCTTTGCGTTTTTTATGGTCGTGCTATGCGTTTATTATAAGGCGCGCTTTCCCTATGTTCAATTAACTGATGTGCGCGCTCAGGCGCCCAAGTGCGCCCAAAACTATAGAAATGGCAAAGGGATAGTGCTAGATTATGCCCGATGAAATTCTTTCGTTTAGTCTTCAGCTGCGGTTGGCACATCCTCGCGTGCTACTTTCGCTGGATCCATAAATACTCCCGCCATCCGGAGAAATACCCGCTTGAGGAACGCTATGCGGCCGCGCGCGAACTGATCCTTTTCGTCATGAAGCGGATGCGGATTAAGCTCGAGCTCCATGGCTTTGAGCACTTCCTCGATGGACGTCCTTTTCGAGGTCGCTCTCTCCGAGCGTCCGCTGACCTTCGTCGCCAAGATCGAGGCCAAGAAGATGCCGTTCATCGGCTCGATCCTCACCGCGATGGATGGCTTATTCCTCGACCGCAACGACCTCCGGCAGAACGTGATCATCATGCGCGAAGTCGGCAAGCGCTTCGCGGAAGGCAAAGTCATCGTCATCTTCCCCGAAGGGACCCGTCAGAAGAACCGCCGCGCTCCGCTGCTCCCGTTCCATCCCGGCACCTTCAAAGTCGCCGCGAAAGCCGGCGTCCCGATCCTCCCGATCGCCGAATACGGAACCTTCCGTATCTTCGATATCCATCATGACTACCGCCAGAACTTGGTCCAGTACACGGTGATGGAGCCGGTGCTTCCCGAGGAATACCTCCAAAGCAGCAGCCCCGAGGTCGCCGCGATGATCCAGAACAAAGTCCAAGTCGAGGTCAACCGCCAGCGCGAGCTCGACGACCAATTCATGAAGAGCGGCGAGCAGCATAAGAAACTCCCCAAGCCTTATTGGTATGAGGCGTTCGAGCCGAACGCTGAAAAATAAAGAGCCTTAAGGCTCTTTTTTTATTTCTTTCTCAATCCTTTGGGATAATGGTTTTTCAAGACCCCATGGCTGATTTTCGAAAAGCCGAGATTGATTCCTTCCTGGCTGACCACATACCAGCCATCGGGGGCTTGGTA
>CADCLZ010000071.1 GCA_902802365.1 uncultured Erysipelotrichaceae bacterium
GATCGTCGGTCCTTCCGGAAGTTCTTTGACCTCTTCGCGATGGACGGTCAATTTGGGGTAATTGAGCAAAGACTTCGTGATGAAAGAAGCGAAAAGCTCGCGGTCAACGCCTAAGGCGTTCCCGCTGGGGACTTCGGCGAAATCCGCCGCTTTCATCATCAAAGAATTCATCGCCCGCATCTCGGCTTTCAATAAACCGCAGGCGTTGGTGAGCTCCTTGCTCTTCAAGGAATTGGAGCAAACGAGCTCGGCGAAATCAGCGCCCTTATGAGCGCCGTCTCCCAAAGTGGGACGACCTTCATAAAGGTCGACTTCGTAGCCTTCTTCCAAAAGATACTGCGCGGCTTCCGATCCGGCTAAGCCAGCGCCGATAACCGCGATCTTCATCTTTATTTGTCCTTAGATTGCTTAGGGGCTTCTTCGGCATGCTTGCAGCGCGGGAAATTCGTGCAGCCCAAGAAGGGTCCGCGCTTGCTGTTTCTGACCACCAGATAGCCATCTTTGCAGTCCGGGCATTTCTTCACGTAATCCGCTTCGGAGATCTTCGGCTTCTTAAACGCGGAATAAGTCCGGGCTTTGGGCGCGGTTTTCTCGATATAGTCGCAATGGGGATAATTCGAGCAGCCGATGAAGGATTTGCCTTTTTTGCTCTTCTTCCTCAGCAAAGGCGAACCGCAGATCGGGCAATTCCTTCCGACTTCCTGAGGGATATCCTCAGGGAGCGGGCTGGTGTACCTGCATGTTGGATAATCGGAGCAGCCGATGAAGAACTTGCCTTGTTTGCTCTTTTTCTTAACGAGCGGCTTCCCGCATAAGGGGCACATCTCGCCGGTTTCTTCCGGACCGTCTTTGTACATCTTCTGCGAGACTTCGTTGAATTTTTCGATGAATGGGCCATAGAAAGCATTCATCGCATCCAACCAATTGAGGTCGCCGGAATCGATGTCATCGAGGGTCTTCTCCATGTCGGCGGTGTATTTGGTCGAAACGATCTCCGGATAGTATTTCTCCATGACCTCGGTCGTATGGCGGCCGTTTTCGGTGGAGACGATCGTGCCGGCTTTCCGCACGACATAGCCATGATCAAGAAGCGTCTTGATCGTCGAGGCATAGGTCGATGGGCGGCCGATCCCTTCTTCTTCCATCTTGCGGACGATCCGTCCTTCGGTAAACGGGGTCGGACCGGGCTTGGTATTCTTCTTGTCTTCTTTTTTGCTCAGCGCATAGACGCCGTTTTCCTCAAAGGAAGGCAAAGCCTTCAGATCCTCTTCTTCTGCGAATTCCTTGGAAAGGACCTCAAAACCGGGGAACAGGGTTTTGTTCCCTTTGGCCAAGAAAGTGAATTCGCCGCCTTTAAGGGTGACTTCGGTCTGCTCGACCTGCTTGGATTTCATAAGCGAGGATAGCGCGCGGATATAGATGAGGCGCTAAACGTTATATTGTTCTTTGGTCAGGTATTGTTCGACCAAGCGCGGTTCGCGGTGGGTGCCGGTTGGGCGGATGGCTTCATGGGCATCCTGGGTGAGCGAATTCTTTTTCGCGCTCCGCATGCTGCCGATGAATTGCTCGCCAAAGCGTTCTTTGATGAACGGGACCGCGTGGACGTGATAGAACCGTTCGCTGAGTCTGGTCGAGTCGGTACGCATATAGGTGATGAGGCCGATGCTCTCCCCTCCGAGGTTGATGCCTTCATAAAGCTTTTGGGCCGCTTCCATCGTTTTCGAGGTCGAAAGATGGTATAGACGCGAGGCTTCTTGCTGCAGGGTCGAGGTCGTCAACGGGTCTTTCGGGGCAATGGTCTTTTTGCTGGTTTTTAAGGAAAAAACCGATAAGGTATTAGGTATCTTCGCCAAAACGGCCTTGGCTTCGTCCTCGGTTTTGAACTCGATTGCCTTGCCTTTTTCATCCACGAGGGAGGCGCTGACTTCTTTGCCTTCCACCTTGAGCTGAACGCTGATGGTCCAGTAGTTCTCCGGCACCCATTCGGCGACGGCTTTGTCGTTATCGACGATCATCTTGAGGGCGGGAGACTGGACGCGGCCGGCGGATTTGGCCCCGATCTTCCTGGAAAGAAGACCAGACAGCTTGAAACCGATGATCCGGTCGTACATTCTGCGGGTCAATTGGCTTTCGACGAGGTCGAGATCGATAACGCCGGGGTGGGCCAGCGCCTCCTTCGCGGTCAGGGTCGGTAGCAAGGATGACTTCGTCCGCTTTTTTGGCGGATTTGATGAGATCTTCGGCGATTTTCTGTTTGTCTTTCGGGATTTCCCATAGCGGATCAAAGTGCTCTTTGACATTGATGCCAAGGCCCCCGGTGCCGCGGGCGGAAAGATCGCGGATATGCCCTTTCGAGGCTTTCACTTGGTAGTCTGAACCTAGATAACGGCCGATTGTTTGCGCTTTATGCGGAGACTCGACAATGACAAGCTTCATGAACTACCTCCTGTTGTGCCACAAGATAATAGAAGGATTTTTCTCAATGTCAAAGCCATGTTTCGCTTTCTTCTATATATATAAATAAGGTTATTTATAAGGGGCCAAAAATATTTTTTTCAGGGCATCGGAAGTTCTTCCTTCTGATAATCGATAAGTCGGTAGATGTCCTCCACATTCTCGACTAAGGGCGCGCCATCTTTGATCAAATCGTTGCAGCTGCTCTCTTCATCCGCGGGGAAAGGCACGCAGCAGACGTCACGCCCGGAGTTTAAAGCATAGCCGACCGTGATCAGCGTGCCGCTTCGCTTGGAGGCTTGCCCCACTACCACGCAGCTTGCCAGCCCCGCCACGATGCGGTTTCTGGCCGGGAATTGGCCTTGATGAGGCGGATGAGCGCCGGGATATTCGCTGATCAATAGCCCTTTTTCCCTGATTTCGCGCTGCAAGGAGCTATTTTGAGGCGGGAAGCAATAATCGATGCCATTGCCTAGGACCGCCACCGCTTTGCCGCGTTTTACGGCCTCCTGGCCGGCGATGGTATCGATTCCGGAGGCCAAGCCGCTTACGACCGTAAAGCCATCCTGCGCCAGATCGCGGCATAAGCAATGGGCCATTTTCTCCCCATACTCGTTGGATTCCCGCGAACCGATATAGGCGATGCATTTCTTCATGTCCTTCACCAGCGAGATGTCGCCATAGTAGAACAAGACGAAAGGCGGGCGGAAAACGTGACGGAGCTGCCGCGGGTAATCGCCGTCTAAAAGCGTCACGGCTTTGCAGCGGAGCTCCCCCACCGCTTTCGTCGCTTCCTCGTAGGTTGGGCACTCCTTCCTTTTGAGTGCTTCGAAGATCTTTTCCCAGTCGCCTTTATATTTCAGCGCGGTGTAAATCAATGCTTCTCTTCCTTCCATGAAAAAACTTCCTCCATCATCTAATAGACATCGAAGAGGAAGTTTGCGTTAAAAAAGTTTTAATTGGACGGAATAATACTGGGCGACGGGGCGGAAGCTCTTGCGGTGTATTCCTTCGATCGGGCCGAACTTTTCAAGCTCTTCCATGTGCTTTTTCGTGCCATATCCTTTATGGATCGAGAATTTGAAATCGGGGTGCTTTTTCTCAAGCTCGCACATGAAGCGGTCCCTGCTGACCTTGGCCAAGATGGAGGCGGCGGCCACGTTTTCGCATTTGGCGTCGCCCTTCACCAAGGAAAGAAGCGGGACATCATAGCCTTTTAACGGCATGCAGTCGGTGATGATCATGTCGAAAGGATGCTTCAGCTGGGCGATCGCTTGCTTCATGCAGGCTTTGGTCGCCTCGTAGATGTTCAGCTTATCGATCGTTTCGGCGTCGACGGAGGCGATTCCATAGGCCAAAGCATCGCGTTTGATCTCCTCGAAGAGGGCTTCGCGTTTCTTCGCGGTGAGCTTCTTCGAATCGTTGATCCCCGGATTGTGATAGCCAGGGGGCAAAATCACCGCGGCGGCGAAAACCGGGCCCGCCAAAGGACCGCGCCCCGCTTCATCGACCCCGACGATCGCTTGGACGTCCTGAGAATAGAATTGGTCTTCGTAATCAAGCATCGGCCTTCTCCAGGCTATAGGGGCCAAGCAAACCGTCTTTGAACTCTTTCACCAACAAGTAGCTGGCCTTAGAAAGCGAAGGAACCCCTGATTCCAAAAGCCCGCGCTTTTTCGCGATCTCCAGGAGGACGTCGTCGTTCTCTTTGCCTTCTAAAGAAGCGATGCCAAAGCGCGAATTCAGCGCAGGATCGTAGTATTTGCGGAGAAATTCCAATAACCCATAGGCGATTTCTTCCTGAGGAAGAACCTCTTCTTTCATCGTGCCAAGGATCGCGAGGGTCATCGCTTTCCGCTTGTCTTCGTAATTCATCGGGAGGATCCCTGGGGTATCTAGGAGCAGATATTTCTCCGAAACGCGGATCCATTGCTCCGAACGGGTATAGCCCGCTTTGTTGGCGACTTTGGCTTTTTTGTCCCCGCGGAAAGAATTGATGAACGTCGATTTGCCGACATTAGGCACCCCGATGACCATCATCCGTAACGGCTGCTGCTTCATCCCTAGCCGCGCTTCTTTTTCGCGCTTGGCGGTGAATAAGGGCTCCGCGGTCTTATCGATCAAGGTCAGGATCTTTCCCTTCTTAAGGTCGCCGGCGATGGTCGGCGTCCCCTCTTTGGCGAAATAAGCGATCCATTTCTTAGTCTCTTCCGGATCGGCGATGTCGCTCTTGGAAAGGACCAATAAGCGCTTCTTCTCGCCAATAACATCATATAAATAAGGGTTTTGGGTCGCCAAAGGCGCGCGGGCATCGGCGACGATGACCACCAAATCGACCAGTTTCACGAAACCGGCGATCGCGTTGAGGGCTTTGCGCATATGCCCGGGGAAGTAATGGACGTTCTGCTGTTTCATAAGCTCAGCTCTCCCAATTCCATGGCATTTTGAAGCCGTCGAACTGCCATTTGCAAGTTCCACCGTCCAGTCGGCAGAGCCCGATGACGCTCATCATCCTGCCTTGGATGCAAGAACGGGTGATGGGGCCTTCGCGCCTGGAGTCGTTCGAACTGGCGCCATAACGGTTATCGCCGCAGACGTAGAACTCGTCCTCTCCGAGCGTCAATTCGTCATATTGCCATTCCGCGTTATTCCTCGGGTCATTGGAGGCTGGATAGGAGATCTTTAGCCCCGCTGCTTTTAACGGAGCGTTGTAGTTCTCAAAACTATTCCCAGGCTGAGGAACGACCTCGCCATTGATCCTTAATTTGCCCATCGGGCTGCTATCGGGAGTCAAAGTGATCTTCTCGCCCGGCAAGCCGATAAGGCGTTTCACCTTTGGTGAACCGACGAAGGATTCGGTGGCGGGATCCCAGTCGCTCTGGAAATAGGTGACAACGATATCGAAACGCTTCAAAGAATTCAAAGTGTTCTCCTTGCCGTCCATAAACCCGAAGTCGACCAGATCGCCATCATCCGAAGGGAGGAAGGCCAAGGAGCCGTTGCGCTCTTCGAAGAACTTCAGATCCGACTTGCCTTCTTTCCTGGCCCCGGAATTCAAAGTCGGGTACATCGATGTCCCATTCACGAAGCAGGTATCGCTATAAACGATGCGGAGACCGATCATGAAAGCCGCCATTCCCAGGCCGCAAACCAGCACGAAAACCAAGAGGATGTTGGAAACGATCCGGAGCGGATTGCGCTTTTTCCGCGGGGCGGGCTTCATTTCGCCGCTTAATTCACCTTTGGCTTCGATGTAGGTATCGATCATGGCTTAAGTATAATGTCGCCCTCGTTTGGTCGCAACCAAACGACCTGCGCATATGGGCAAGAAAAAAGGACCCGAAGGTCCTTTCGTCACAAATCCGATTTGCGCCTTGATTAGGCAGCCTTGATACGAGCGGCCTTCCCAGAGAGCTTGCGGAGATAGTGGATCCTGGCCCGACGGACTTTGCCGCGGCGAGTCACGACGATCTTCGCGATGGATGGGCTGTTGATCGCAAACGTGCGCTCAACGCCGACGCCAGAGCTAATCTTGCGGACGGTGAAGGTTTCTCCGACACCATGGCCGCAGCGCTGGATGACAACGCCTTCATAGACCTGGACGCGTTCTTTCTTGTTCTCGATGATACGGACAGACACCGCAACGGTATCGCCGCTGGAGAACTGAGGAACGTCCTTCTTAAGCTGACGGGCAGTGATTTCTTCAACGATTTTGGTGTTCATTGTATCATCCTCCTGTCTTAACGTGTTCTCTTCAGGTTCATACTCCGTGACGTGGACAGCGGACCCTGCGTAGCGCTTTCGCGCAGTGCATATATTACCCACTTCCCTAATGGGAAACAAGAAACAATTTCATCAATCTGTTAGATGTTAAGTATTTTTACTTGACACCTATGCCCTAGAAAACTATCATTCCCTCGGTAAAAAAGGAGAAATCACCATGTCCGTCAAACTTAGATTCACCCGCATGGGCCGCCACAAAGATCCCTTCTACCGGATCGTCGCGGCTGACAGCCGTTTCGCCAGAGATGGCCGTTACATCGCGCAGATCGGCACTTTCGATCCTTCTAAGCAGGAAAACGGCGCCGACATCAACGAGGAACTCGCCCTCAAATGGCTCAACCTCGGCGCGATGCCCAGCGATTCCGTTCGCGCTCTCTTGAGCGAGAAAGGCATCATGGCCAAATTCGCGGCCAGCAAAGTCAAAGTCAGCAAAAAAGAAGGTAAATAACGATGAGAGACTATGAGGCCTTGCTTCACCCCCTCATCGATCCGCTCGTGGAAAAGCCGGAATCCATCATGATTCGTGAGCTTCCCGGCTCCTCCTCCCGTGACGTTTCCATCCTCATCGTGAGCGAAGACGACGACACCGCCCGCCTGATCGGCAGAAAAGGCGCGGTCGCCAACGCGCTTCGCGAAGTGATCGGGATCGCCGGGAAGGCGGAAGACAGCAATGTCAGGATCCACCTGAAATTTGAAAGCTTCGGCGAAGACGAAAAGAACGACGGGGAATAACATCCCCGCCGTTTTCTTCTATAATGTGAGCATGGATTACATCCGATTGGGGCAAATCACCAAAACCCGTGGCCTGCAGGGCGAGTTCCGCGTCTATTCGCTGACCGATTTCGCAAAAGAACGGTTTAAGAAAGGGATGGAATTATCCCTTTTGAACGAAAAGACCGGGGAGCGCATCCCGGTTAAGGTCCGGAATTTTCATGATGGGAGCCCCTTCATCTTCGTCGCCTTCCAAGAAATCACCTCGATTGAGGAAGCCGAGAACTATATCCGTTATTTCATCGAGATCGAGGAAGAGAAAGCCTCGCTTCCCGAAGGCTATTATCGCTTCCAGGATCTAAATGGCTGCCAAATCATCGATCATAAGAGCAAAGAAGTGCTTGGAACCGTGAAGGAAGTGCTTTCCTACGCGCCCACGAAGACCCTGCGCGTCGAGCGGAAGCCGGAGAAGGATTTCTTCGTTCCGTTTAATGACTCGTTCATAAAAAATGTCAACCTTGAGAACAAGAAGATCGAGATCGAGGTTTGGGAAGGGATGCTATGACGATCACCATCTTGACCTTGTTCCCGGAAATGTTCGATGGTTTTCAGACGAATTCCATCATGAAGCGCGCCCTGGGGAAGGGCGTGGCATCGATTAAGGTCGTCAATATCCGCGACTACACCAAAGACAAATACGGCCGCACCGACACCCCACCCGTCGGAGGGGGCGCTGGGCTGATCGAAAAAGCGCAGCCGATCGTGGATGCGATCCGCGCGAATGAACTCCCCAATACCCATAAGATTTTGATGTCCCCACGCGGGAAGACCTATAACGAGGCTTTGGCCAAAAACTATGCAAAAGTGGATAATTTAATGATTATCTGCGGCCATTATGAGGGAATTGACGAGCGGGTTAACGCTTATGTCGATGAACTCGTCTCCATTGGCGATTACGTCCTCACCGGGGGAGAGATCCCCGCGATGGCGATCGCCGATTCCGTGATCCGCCTCCTCGATGGGGCGATCAGTGAGGATAGCCTGAAAGACGAATCCTTCAATGACTCCGCGTTGGAGTATCCGCAGTATACCGAGCCCTATGATTTCGAGGGCCAGACGGTCCCCGACATCCTCTATTGCGGCAATCATGAAGCGATTGAGAAATGGCGGAGGAAACAATCTCTCAAATTGACCAGGGAATTTCGCCCCGACCTCTTCAAGAACCTCCAATTGAGCAAAAAAGACCTCAAATTGCTCGCTGAACTGGAGGATGAAAACCCACCGAAATGGGAAGTCGACGCCATCGACAAAGGCAAGAAGTTCAAAAAAAATAAATGACCTCCGAAGAGGTCATTTTTTATCGTCCGAACGGGCCGCCCAATCCGCCCATGCCATTTGGCGGCATCCGACCGGATTTCTGGTATTGGCGAAGCTGCTTCATCATCTCTTTCGATTGCTCGAATTTCCGAATGACGCGGTTGATGTCGGCGTTGGTCCTTCCACTGCCTTTGGCGATGCGGTTCTTCTGCGAATAGCGCAAGACCTCAGGATGCGATCTTTCATAGGGGGTCATCGAGTTGACGATCGACTCGAAGATCTTCATTTCGAGCTCGGCTTTCTCCTTTTGGTCATCGGTGAGTTTGGGCATGCCGGGGATCATCCGCGCGATGGCGCCCAAAGAACCGATTCTTTGGACTTGCTTCATTTGACGGAGCATATCATCGAGGGTGAAATTGCCCTCCATCATCTTTCTCGCATCTTTTTCGGCCTGTTTTTCATCGATTTGCTCTTTGGCTTTCTCAACTAACGTAACGACATCGCCCATGCCGAGGATGCGGTCGGCCATGCGGTCGGGATAGAAGATATCCAGATCGGAGAGTTTTTCGCCGACGCCGGCGAACTTGATCGGGATCCCGGTGAGATATTTGATCGAAAGCGCGGCGCCGCCACGGGCATCGCCATCGAGTTTGGACATGATCAAACCGGTCAGACGGAGGTCTTGGTTGAAGGTGTTGGCGACGTTTACCGCGTCTTGGCCCGACATCGCATCGACCAAGAGGAGGACTTCTTCGGGATGGGTTTCCTTGATGATCCCTTTGAGCTCTTCCATCAATGGCAAGTC
>CADCLZ010000072.1 GCA_902802365.1 uncultured Erysipelotrichaceae bacterium
TTATACAAATCCCATCGGCGTCGCAGACTGGCAGGAGCAGATCAAGCAAAATATTCCGGCTGGCATCACCGCTTATAGCGATGAAGACCACCGCCCAAATGCATTTTTCCAAGGAAGGAAAGACTGAAAATGGCAAACCAAAAAGAACACGATCGCGTAACCAAATTCCTACGCACCAACCAAGAGCTCCTCAAAACCAGCCAGAGCCTTCGCGATATCTACCGGATCTCCGTCGATCGGAACCCGCGCAAACCCGCGATGATCTCCTTCGATGAAGCCGGTAAGAAAAAGGTCCTCAAATATTCCGCTTTCAAAAACCAAGTTTTTGTCACTGCCGGCAAATTAAGCCGCGCCTTCTCGGCGATCCCGGCGGGTACCGTCGTTGGCCTGAAGCTTAAGAACTCGGCGAAATGGCCGGTGTTCTTCTGGGCGATCCTGATGACCGGCCACACGCCGCTTCTCATCAACGCCGCCCTCCAGAACGAGAATACCCAGAACCTCCTCACCCAGGCCAAAGCCAAATCGATCATCACCAATGACGATGGCGCCTACAGCGTCCCGAGTTTCCGGGTGAACGACATCCTCGGCCTCGAAGCCAATTACGCCTTTGTCCCGGATTGGGCCGACCACGTCATCTTCTGCTCCTCCGGCACGACCGGCGACGCGAAGATGGCCGTCTATACCGGCAAGAACCTCTGCGCCCAAGTCTTGGCCAGCACCGATATGGGCCTCGTCACCACCGACCTTATGTATCCGGAGGACATCCGCATCTTCGCGATGATCCCCTTCCATCATATCTTCGGCTTCGTGGCGGTCTTCCTCTGGTTCACCTTCTACGGCAAGACCTTGGTCTTCCCGAACTCCAACGCGACCAAAGACCTCCTCTACGCCGCGCAAAAAGGCGGGGTCACCCACCTCTTCAGCGTCCCGTTGTTCTGGGATTCCATCGCCCAGGCCGTCAACCGCACCGCGGCGCTCCAGTCCAAGAAGAAAGCCACGATCCTCGACCGCATGATCGCCTATAACAACCATAAGATCGACCGCGAGGAAGCCGGCCTCGGCGCTTCTACAGCCGCCCGCAAAGCCGTCCAAAAGAAAGCGCTCGGCACCAAGATCCGCTACGCGATCAGCGGCGGCGGATACCTCTCGCCAAAGACGATGTCTTTGATCAACGGCATCGGCTACCCGCTCCATAACGGTTATGGCATGACTGAGCTCGGCGTCACCTCCGTCGACCTCTCCCCGAATGTCGAGCATCGTTTGAAGGGCTCGATCGGCAAGCCGCTTTACGGCGTCGAATACAAGATCCGCCCGCTCGATGGCTCGGGAGAGGAAACCGATACCGGCGAACTCTACGTCCGTTCGGCCATCACCCATGAGCGCGAATACCTCGGCGGCTCGCTCTCCCGCGTCAAGACGGAAGATGGCTTCTTCGCCACCGGCGACGTCGCCTACCGTGATGCCCAGGGCTGCTACTACATCAAGAGCAGGATCAAGGACACCATCATCTTGAGCAACGGCGAGAACGTCTACCCCGATGAGATCGAGGACTACTTCAAGGATGTAAGCCACCTCAATAACTGCGTCGTCCTCGGCGTCAAACCCAAAGGCGAGAAAGAGGAATTGATCGCCTTGGTCGTCGAGGTCGATAACCAGATCAATGCCGAAGGCATTTCCAAGCTCAAGGCCGACATCAACGCCATCAACGAGAGCCTCCCGAGCGAGAAGCGCGTCCAGAAGATCTACCTCGACCGCCGACCCCTCCCGATGGCCAACAACATGAAGGTCAAACGCATCGCGGTCAAGAAAGGCCTCGAAGAAGGCTCCGAGGATTACCTCGACTTCGAAGGCAAGAAGAAGACCGTGAGCTTCGAAGGCTACGATCAGGAACTCGTGAGCGAGCTCCAGCAGAAAGTCACCAAGATCTTCTCCGCCGTCCTCCTGCTCCCCGAATTCAAAATCGACGGCAACGCCGATTGGGGCGTCGACCTCTCGGGCGACTCGATGAGCTACGTCGAGATGATCCAAGAGATCGAAAGCCAGCTCGGCGTCAAGATCGAAGACAGCAAGTTCGGCGTCTTGATGACCGTCAACGACTTCGTCAAAGACATCATCGATAACCACCAAGACAGCCTCAAAAAAGGCAAGAAAGCCTAAAACGAACAAATTTAAGGTTGTTTTACCCTAGCCTAAAGGCTAAGATATTCACCGCGAAAACAAAGGAAGAAACAAACATGGCGAACATCAAATCCCAGATCAAACGCGACCGTACCAATGAAAAGAGCCGGTTGAAGAACAACGCGATCGAATCCGAGACCAGAACCTTGATCAAGAAGGTCGAGAAGGCCGTTGCCGAAGGCAATAAAGAAGAAGCCCTCAAGGCTTTGCCCCTCGCCCTCAAGAAGATCGACGAAGACGAAAGCGCCGGCATCTTCAAGAAGAACACCGCGAACCGCAAGAAGAGCCATCTCCAGCGGATCGTCAACGGCTTGCAATAAGCCTGATTTATTGTTATGAAAAAGCCCCGAGCAATCGGGGCTTTTCGCGTTTAATTGACTAGACCTTGAAGTTGGCGAGATAGAGGCTGAACCCCAATTCGGCATCAATCTGGCCGCTTAAGATCTGACGGTCAAGCTCATAGAGCTTCTCCAGGGCTTTCGCCAAGCGGTCCCCGCGGATCCGGTAGAGGCTGCGGACCGCGATTTCCGCGCGCACGGGCGAGCCGCCGAGCTCTTGGGCGATCTGATATTTGTCGTATCCTTTGGCATCGAGGTAGCGGACTTCATCCAGATAACGGAGCGAGCCCGCCAAATTCCCGATCAAGAACACTTCGTCGACGCTGCCATTGATCTTTAGATCATGATAGATGCGAAGCGCGGTCCTCCCATCATTTCTAAGCAAGGCGTTCCCCATCTTGAAGACATCGTCTTCCACATAGGGGCTAACCAGTTCCTCGACCATCTTGAGGGTGATCTTCTCGCCATCGGCATAAGCCAAAAGCTTCTGGGTCTCGGTTTTGAAACGGCCGTAATCGCCATTGATGCGCTTGGAAAGCTCAAAGGAAGCGGAGGAATCGATGCCGCCCCCCTGCTTCTGGAAGAAAGTCTCGATGTAGCGGATCCAGCCATTGGCATCGAGCGGTTTGACCTCGCGGATCTCCGCCTCATTCTCCTGCAGCAACCGATAATATTCCCCGCGCGTATCGGGCGTGCCCGAAAGAATCATGAACAGTTCGACATCGGGATTCGGGCGGTATAAGTATTCCTTAAACGGTTCTTGGGAATCGTCTTTGAGGATCTTTATCTTCGCGCCGCGCTTAAAGAAATTGCAGTTCTCCAAGAGGACGCACTTGGAGGTGAAGCCAAGCGGGAGCATCTCGCATTCCGCCGCGGCGACCTTAAACGGGGTGACGTTCATATCAAGGGAAATGAAATTGAACTCATTCCGGTCCGGGAAGAGCTTTTGGATCGCTTTGTTCGCGGCCTCTTTGGCCATCAGATCCTGCTCGGCGAAATAAAGATGAATCATTAAAAATGATTATAACGCAGGAAGGCGGATGTTTTGATAGACAATCGTTCCTTCTTGGTCAGTCCGCCGGATTCTGATTCCACGCTTCTTCAAGGCTTCGAGCACGCTTTTATGGGGATGGCCGTATTCATTGTTCTCCCCGCAGGAGATGATCGCCTCTTCCGGGGTCACCCGATCGAGGAAAAGCGCGGATGTCGCCGTATTGGAGCCATGATGGCCAACCTTTAGGATATCGCAGTCGAGGTTTGGGTATTTCTCGATGATCTTCTTTTCCACCGCGAGGGAGGCGTCGCCCATAAATAGCCACTTCTTTCCAATAAGGGAAAGGCTGATCACCAAAGAGGTGTCGTTCTCCTCTTTCGCCTCCGTGGCGAAGTCATTGAGATTCTCCAGTTTCATCCGCCCGATCTCCAATGGGAATGGGGCGGAATCCTCAATGAAAGAAGAAACGGGGAAATGCTCCAGTAGGCTTGCTGCCGCCCCGACATGATCGAAGTCCCCATGGGTCCCGATGAGGGCATCTAGATGATAGATCCTCCTCTTCTTTAGGTATGGGATCAGCACTTCTTCCGCCATATCGAAGTCCTGGACTCCGCCAGTATCGATCATCACCGCGTGGAGGCCATCCTGAATCAAGATCGAATCCCCCTGCCCGACGTTGATGAAAGTCACCGAACTCGTTAGAGAAGG
>CADCLZ010000073.1 GCA_902802365.1 uncultured Erysipelotrichaceae bacterium
CGGCGACCGCCAAAGCGACCGAGTCAAGCAAAGCTTGCGCCCAGGTTTCGGCGATGTTCGCATTCACAAGCGCCCAGACGATCTTGACGCCGAGCATCAAGACGACGATCACGACGGTCAAAATGCCAAGGAACTTGGACAACCCTGCCAATTTCTTTTGCAGCGGAGTCGCATCCTCCCCGCCTTCGGAGAGCATGCTGGCGATCTTACCGATCTCGGTGTTCATCCCCGTGGCGATGACGACGCCTTCCCCATGGCCATAGACGACCGGGGTCGACATGAACACCTCATTCACGCGGTCGCCTAAGGGCGCATCTTCGCTCAAAACGAGGTCGGGATCTTTCTCGACGGGGACCGATTCGCCGGTGAGCGAAGATTCGTCGGCCTTCATCGAAAACGCCTTCAAAAGGCGAAGATCTGCGGGGATCGTGCGGCCTTCTTCGAGGATGACGATGTCGCCGGGGACCAGCTCTTCGGCCGGGATCTCAATGAGTTTCCCCTCGCGGCGGACGGTCGCGGTCGGGGCCGACATCTTCTTGAGGGCTTCGAGGGCTTTCTCGGCGCGCATCTCCTGCACGGTGCCGATGATCGCGTTGATCAAAACGACGCCGAAGATGATGAAGACGTCCGCCAAACCTTCTGGATCGAAGACCGGGACGATGGCGAGGATGAGCGAGATGATCGCGGCGATCGCCAGGATCAAGGTCATCGGGTCGGCGATGTTGCCCCAGAAGATCTTGTACCAGGGATCCCTTTCCTTTTCTTGGAGTTTGTTCGGGCCGTATTTGGCTCTTAGCTCCTCCACTTGAGCGCTCGAAAGCCCGGTGGCTTCTTGGACACCAAACTCTGCAAGCGTCTCGTTTGACGACTTGTTTTCGAACATGGGTTCTCCTTCTGAAAGACTAAGTCTTTCTTAGGTCTTGCCGGCAATGCCCCTTCCTCCGGCCTATCAAAAGGCGTGCTGACGAAGAAAGGCGAGGGCTACTCCCCTAATCGAGCGTATCTTATCATTTCCTAAAAGGAAAAGGTACAGGTTAATAACGGCGGAGGCGTTCAAGGGTGAAGACGATGCACCAGCCGATCAAGGCTTCCGAGAAGGAAAGGGTGAGGAAAAGGAAGAGGCTGATCACCCCAAAACCGAACAGGAGGCCGCAATAAAGGCCCCAGTCCAAAGTGAGGATCGCGGCATAGACGATTCCGAAGATCCGAATCCTTTTCCAAGGGACGGAGAAGCCACGCATATAGCGGCTGACATAGATATAAAGGAAGGCGCCGATCACCAACTTGGCGACCAAGAAGGCGAAGAAAAGCACCCAGGATAAGGATTCCATCCCGACGATGATCGCGTTGGCCGCCCCTTGAAGCAGGGACAAGAAAGCATCGAAAGCAGTATAGAAGACGAACATCAGGATGCCTTGATAGGCGAAGCTGTCATTCCGGATGTTGCAGATCAAAAGCAGACCATAGACCAGCAAGGTGATGATGAAGTTCCAGATCTGCAGCGGCTCGGAGCGGAAAAACGTCCATTCGCTCAGGATCTCGGCCGTGAGGTAATAGCCTAGAAATGCCGCCATCGCCAAACAGGCGAGGCCGACCGCGAGGATTTTGTTGTGTTTTTCTTTTAGAAAGCGCAGAAATCGATTCATGGCCAAAGTTTAAGCAAACTGCTTCCAAAAAGAAAGCGATAGGCTAAAATTGCCGCATGGTCGAAGCCAAATTCTATTTCGGGGTCCCGCAGGATGCCAGGACGATCCGCGACGAAGTATTCACCCTCGAGCAGGGTTTTTCCGATGACATCGAATACGATGAGCACGACCCGGAATGCTGGCACGTCGTCTTGTATCTAGACAGCTATCCGATCGCCACCGGGCGCGTCTTCCTCGAAGACCCGGAGACCGGGCATATCGGGCGTTTGGCGGTCCGCAAAGCCTTCCGCGGGCAGAAGGTCGGGACCTATGCGCTGAAGTTCCTCGAAACCAAAGCCAAATCCCTGGGGGCCCGCAAACTCATGCTCGGCGCCCAGCTCGACAAAGCCGGCTTCTACGAGAAATGCGGATTCAAAAAGAATCCGACGGGCGAGATCTACGAAGAGGAGGGCGTCCCCCACATCTTGATGTTCAAGACGATGAAAATCCGTAAACGGAAAGCAAATGAAAAGGCCGACTGAATCGGCCTTTTTCCTTATTCGGCGAGGAGCTTTTCGAGTTCGTCCACCAACTCGGCCATCCGCTTGGTGACCGCTTGGAAGGGCTCTTTCGAAGTGAGGTCGACCCCGGCGAGCTTGACCTCTTCGATCGGATACATCGATCCGCCGGAGGAGAGCATCTTGATGTAGTTCTCAAACGCATGGGGCTTGTTGGCCTTAACGTTTTGATAGATCAGCATCGACGCGGTGAAGCTGGTCGCATACTGATAGACATAGAACGGGGTGTAGAACAGATGGGGGATATAAGCCCAGACGAACGGCTTATAGACTTCCTCGGTGATGTCGATCCCGTAGTAGTCCTTATAGAGCTTGATCATGATGTTCGAGAGGACTTCATGGTTGATCGGCTCGCCCTTTTCGACCAGCTTAGAGGCTTCGTACTCATAATGGGCGAACAAGGTCTGGCGGTAGAAGGTAGAGCAGATCTCGTCGATCGATTTCTGGAGGAGGAAGATTTTATCTTCCTTGGCCAAGGTCCCTTGCTTCAAAAGATAATCGAGGAGGTTATGCTCATTGAAGGTCGAGGCGATCTCGGCGACGAAGATCGTGTAATTCTCCTTGATGATCGGCTGGTTCTCCATACTGTAAAGGGTATGGACCGAGTGGCCGGATTCATGGGCCAAGGTGAAGACATCGTCCAAACCGCCTTCGAAGTTCAAAAGGATATAGGGATGGACGCCTTCCCCGCCGGTCGAATAGGCGCCGCTGCGCTTGCCGGGGCTATGGTAGACGTCGACATAGCCTTCCTTGGAGACTTCGTGGGCTTTTTCCTGGAAGTCGGAAGGGAAGGATTGAATCGATTCCCAGAAGAGCTTCTGGGCTTCGGGATAGGTGTATTTCTTCTCGCTCTTGGCCAGCTGGACGAAACGGTCATAGGAACGGAACTTCTCCAAACCGAGGTATTTCCGTTTGATCTCGTAGTACTTCTTCAGCGGAGCGGATTCGCCAGAAGCAACCTCGATGAGGTTGTGGAACACCGATTCGGGGATTTTGTTATGCTCGAGGTGCGAGGCGAGGATCGAAGAATATCCCCTGCTCTTCACTTCGGCGAGCTGGCTGTTGAGGACTTGGGAATAGATCTCGCCCAAGACGTTTTTGTGCTCATCGTAGAACGAATAGAGGGCCTCGAAGACTTTCTTGCGGTCCTCCGGATCATTGAGTTCGCCTTCCAAAGACGTCCAATTCGATTGATTGACCTCGACTTCGCGGCCATCGGAAAGGGTGATCTTCTTCGGATGGGAATCGCCGACGGCGAGCTGCGAATAAAGGGTGCTCGCCTGCCCGAGGATCGGCCGGTAGTTGGAAAGCAGTTTCTCCTTTTCGCCCGAGAGGGTGTGCTCCGCTTCATGGAAGAGCTTCTCGAAGGCGAAATCGAACTGATTGTATTCGGGGTTCTCTTTGAAGAAGGCCTCGACGTATTCTTTGCCTAGAGCAAGGATCTCCGGATCGGCATAGGAAACCGCCGCGCCATATTCATAGAAAAGGTTTTCCACACGCGCGAGGGCGGCCGCGTTCTTGACGTTCTTCTTGTCGAGGTCGCTCCGCATCGAGTTATACACCCCGAGCCTGGAGAGGACCTCTTCGGCCTTCACTTGCCAGTCGAGGAACTTCTTGAGCCCCTCTTTCTCGCCAAGGTGGCCTTCCAGTCCGCGGAGGCCGGGAATCATCTCTTTCTTGCAAAAAGCGATGTCCTTTTCCATCAAATCGTCGTTTTCGTAGATTTTCGTTAAATCCCAATGCTCGTTCATAGTTATCTCCTACGGAGGTAAGTATAGCGAAACGCACATTTTTCGCCACCGAAACGATGCAGGAAAAAAGAAGGTTGTTATAATTCCCCTATGGCAGAAGAAGCCGTTCAAGAAAACAAGGAAGCGAAAAAGGGCAAACGCCAGCGGATCTGGGAGATCGATTTCCTCCGCGGGTTCGCGATTTTCCTTATGGTCATCGACCATTTCTTCTGGGACGTCAAGTTCCTTCCGCAGGTATTTTCCAACTA
>CADCLZ010000074.1 GCA_902802365.1 uncultured Erysipelotrichaceae bacterium
CGCGACGATCTTCTGGGCGAGCGGGGTTTCGACTTTGTCTTGGATATATCTCTTCAACGGCCGCGCGCCGAACTCTGGGCTATAGGCGGCATCCAAGATATAGTCCTCGAGCTCTTCGGTGAACTCGAAATCGAAGTACTGCCCGGCCAGCCGAAGCTTCAGCTCATTGAGCATCTTCCGGACAATCCGTTTTTGAACGTCGCGCGGAAGCGGATTGAAGTAGACGATCTCGTCGATGCGGTTTAAGAACTCGGGTTTGAAGGTGGTATGAAGCAGCTGTTCCACCGGGGCGCGGTTGCCGGAGAGGATGGCTTCCGAGCCGAGGTTGCTGGTCATGATGATGATTGTGTTCTTAAAGTCGACCAAGTGGCCCTGGGAATCGGTCAAACGCCCCTCATCCAAGATCTGGAGCAAAAGGTTGAACACCTCGGGGTTCGCCTTCTCAATTTCGTCAAATAGGACGATTGAATAGGGCCTTCTGCGGACTTTTTCGGTCAATTGGCCGCCTTCTTCGTAGCCGACATAGCCCGGAGCCGCGCCGATTAAGCGCGAGACGGAATAGCGTTCCATGTACTCGGACATGTCGATGCGGATGATCGCGTTCTCGTCGTCGAAGAGGTTCTCCGCCAATGCTTTCGCGACCTCGGTTTTGCCAACGCCCGTCGGCCCGAGGAAGAAGAAACTCCCGATGGGGCGATTCGGGCTCTGAATGCCCGCGCGCTGCCGCAAAATCGCATTGGAAACGAGTTGAACAGCATTGTCTTGGCCGATGACTCTTTCCGCGAGCGCGTCTTTTAGGTGCAACACTTTCTCGCGATCGCCTTTTTCGATTTTCGAAGCGGGGATGCCGGTGAGTTTCGAGGCGTTTCTTCAGCTCGGGGAGGCTCTTATATTGGATCTTCGAGGCTTCTTGGTAGTCGCCTTTGTTGAAGGCGTCTTGCAAAGCGAGATTCTGTTCCTCGATCTTCTTCTTGAGCTCCTTGCTCTCGTTGATGTCGCTCCGCTCGGCCTCCCATTCCTTGGAAAGCTTCGCGGATTGCTTCTTGGCGTTCTCGAGCTCCTGCTCCAATTCGAAGAGCCGGCGGATGCTGGAATCGTCGGTTTCTTTCTTCAAAGCCAAACGCTCCACTTCCAGGGAACGGATCTTGCGGTTAAGTTCGTCGAGCTCGGCCGGCATCGAGGCGATCTCGACCTTGATGGAGGCGCAGGCTTCATCGACCAGGTCAATCGCTTTATCGGGCAGGAAGCGGCTGGAAAGATAACGGTTCGACAAAGTCGAAGCGGCGATGAGCGCGCCATCGGTGATCTTGACGCCGTGATAGGATTCGAAGCGTTCTTTTAAGCCGCGTAGGATCGTGATCGTATCCTCGACGGAGGGCTCTTCGATCAACACGGTCTGGAACCTTCTTTCGAGCGCGCGGTCCTTTTCGATGTATTCGCGGTACTCGTTCAAGGTGGTCGCGCCGATGCAGTCGATCTCGCCGCGCGCCAATAACGGCTTCAGCATGTTCGAGGCATCGAGCGCCCCATCCGCCCTGCCGGCCCCGACGATCAGATGGATCTCGTCGATGAAGAGGATGATCTTTCCGTCGCTTTCTTTGATCTTGTTGAGGACGGCTTTGAGCCTTTCCTCGAATTCGCCGCGGAATTTGGCCCCCGCGACCAAGGCGCCCATATCGAGCTCATAGATTTCTTTATCGGCCAAAGTCGAGGGAACATCGTGCCTCACGATGCGCTCGGCCAGCCCTTCGACGATCGCGGTTTTGCCAACGCCCGGCTCGCCCAAAAGGATGACGTTGTTCTTCGTCTTGCGGGCGAGGATCTCTATCACCTTGCGGATTTCCTCATCGCGGCCGATGATCGGGTCGATCTTGCCGTCTTTGACCGCTTGGTTGACGTCGCGGCCGTATTTCTCCAGAACCTTTGGGTCGTTCTGGTAATCGTCCATGATTTGATTGAAGTTCATAGGATACCTCCTTCCAAACGGGTGCGCTTCTTTTCGAAGCCGCAGTCATTATAACCCTTTTTGGCACTCTGGCAAGTAGAGTGCTAAAAGAATTGGGAGGCGAAACAAAAAAGGGGCAACGCCCCTTTCGTTGTCTGATAACTTATTCCTTGAACCAGAAGATATGGTGGAAGAGGATGATCCAGACGAGGTCGAGGATCCAGCCGATCGTGCCGCCGAAGAAGATCCAGAGGATGCCAAGAACCAGGTGGAGCCAGTTCTTGTTTCCGATCGCACCGCCGATACGGTAGATCGCCCAAAGGATATCAATGACCGGTAAGCAGAAAAGGATCTGAATGATGCGAGGAAGTCCATCCATCCATTTGCAATAAGCCTTCATTGTTTTGCCTCCTGTCTTGATTATAGGGCAATTCATTTTTCTTCAAAGAAAAAAAAGCGATTTCGGATACTTTCTTCGTTTTTTTCCTTCCAAGGGCCAAAACGAGCCCGAAAAAAGACCCAGCACGATCATCTTTTGGGCCAGACGAAAATTCCTTCCGCGTTTTTAAGTATTTTTAAGGATGGTATGCTTAAGTATCCTCGTCGCCACAAGGAGGGAACCACCATGAGATTGCTCTTGGCCGAAGATGAACGCGATCTCGCTTCCGCGATCCGCCGCGTTTTGGAATACGCCAAATACGATGTCGATATCGCCTATGATGGCGTTCAGGCGCTCACCAAGATCAAAGACTATCCTTATGATTTATTGATCCTCGACGTCATGATGCCGCGGATGGATGGTTTCCAAGTCGTCAAAACCGTCCGGGCCAACGGCTTATCCGTGCCGGTTTTGATGCTCACCGCCCGCGCGGAGATCGATGACAAGGTCCTCGGGCTGGATGCCGGGGCCGACGATTACCTCACCAAGCCCTTCCAGGTGAAGGAGCTCCTTGCGAGGGTGCGCGCATTATTAAGAAGGGAGGGCGAGGTCGCCGATTCCTATCAGATCGGGAACATCACCCTCGATCATCAAACCTTCGAGCTCAAAAGCGAACAGCAAGCGGTCCATCTGACCAACAAAGAATATCGGCTCATGGAGACCTTGATCCGCAACAAGAGCGCGCTGCTTTCGACCGAGCGGCTCATGGAAACCGTCTGGGATTATGATTCCGAGGCGGAGATCAACGTCGTTTGGGCTTACATCTCGAGCCTCCGTAAGAAACTGGAGCAGATCGATGCCAACGTCGTCATCAAAGCGGTGCGCGGCATCGGCTATCAATTGGTGGTGAAGCAATGATTGAGAAACTGAGAAGGAAATTCATCCTCTATGCGATGCTTTCGGTCTTCGCCCTTTTGTCGCTGATCCTCGGCTCGATCAACGCGGCGAACTTTTTGATGGTCGCCAACGACGCCGATCAAGTCACCCAGCTGATCGCCGATAACGACGGCTCCTTCGGCGAAAACCCGCCCCCCGAAGAAGACAATAACCCCGGGAACCATGAACGGCCCGGCACTTTGGGCCCTGGTTCGAAAGAGACCCCGGAAAGCACCCGCTTCTTCACCTTCTCCTTCGATCGGCAAGGCAATATCAATGCCGTTGACTTCCGCATCAGCGCGGTCAGCATGGAGCAGGCCAAATCCTGGGCCAGCGATATCTATTCCTCCAACAAGGCCGGCGCCATCGGCTGGACCGAAACCTATTATCGCTTCCGGGTATACGCCAAGAACAGCCTCACTTATGTCACCGTCATCGACGAAACCCGCGAGCTTTCGCCCTCTTACCGCATCCTTTGGGCCTCGCTGATCGGCTCCGGCGGCGGATTATTGGCCTCCTTCTTGCTCCTGCTCCCGATCTCCAAGCGGCTGGTCAAGCCCTTAGAAGAGAGCAACCGTAAGCAAAAGCGCTTCATCTCCGATGCCAGCCATGAGCTGAAGACCCCGCTCACGGTCATCAGCGCCAACGCCGAGATCCTCGAGATGGAAAAAGGCGCTTCCGAAGAAACGGAAGTCATCCAGAAGCAGGTTGGCAAGCTCACCGCGATGGTGAAGAACCTCAATTCTTTGGCCAAACTCGATGAACTCGATGATTCTTTGGCGATGGGCGCCTTCGATTTTAGCGCGGCGGCCACCGAGATCAGCGAATCCTTCAAAGCCGGCTTCCAAAGGAAAGGCAAAACCCTTCGCGTCGAAATCTCCCCCGACCTCACCTATCAAGGCGATGAGAAATTGATCCGTCAGCTCTTCGGCATCATCCTCGATAACGCCCTCAAATACGCCCTGAAAGAGGCGAGTTTCAAAGTGGTTGGGGCCAGCAACCGCATCAGCATCCTCGCCGAGAACGACGCCGAGGGACTCGAAGACGGTTCCTTAGACCGCATCTTCGAACGCTTCTATCGAAGCGATTCGGCCCGGGCCTCCGAAGTCGAAGGAAGCGGGATCGGCTTATCGATCGCCAAACAGATCGTCGACAAGCATCATGGCAGGATCTCCGCGAAAGCGGAAAACGGGCGCTTCATCCTCAAAGCCGAATTCTGAAACTTTAAGTATTTTTTAACTTCACCTTTAAGTTGCCTTTGGGCAGCTTTTTTAAACTTAGGCTCGAAAGGAGGAAAACCGATGGCAAAACCAATCGTCGTCATGAAGCGGGTGGAGATGAAATACATCCTAAGCCCCGAGCAGACCGCATACCTCAAAAAGCAACTGGTCGGTCATATGAAGGTCGACCGATACGGCCTCACCTCGATCGCTTCCCTTTATTATGACACGCCGGATTACCGCCTGATCCGCGCCTCGATCGAGAAGCCGCTGTTCAAAGAGAAGATCCGCCTGCGTTCTTATGGGCTGGCGAGCGAAAGCTCCCCGGTCTTCCTCGAACTCAAGCGGAAATATGATCGAACCGTCTATAAAAGGAGG
>CADCLZ010000075.1:0-6464 GCA_902802365.1 uncultured Erysipelotrichaceae bacterium
AACGATGAGATCTTTGATCTCATGAAGAAAGCCGGCATCAGCGATGATGGCAAAGCGGTCCTCTATGATGGCCGCACCGGCGAACGCTTCCCCGAGCGCATTTCGGTCGGCGTCCAGTACATGATCAAGCTCGTCCACATGGTCGATGACAAGATCCACGCCCGCGCCACCGGCCCCTATTCCTTGGTCACCCAGCAACCGCTTGGCGGCAAAGCGCAAAACGGCGGCCAGAGGTTCGGCGAAATGGAAGTCTGGGCCCTCGAAGCCTATGGCGCCGCCCATGTCCTCCAGGAAATGCTCACCATCAAGTCCGACGACCGCGTCGGCCGCAGGAAGACCTACGAATCGATCATCAAGGGCTACGAGATCCCAGTGCCTGGGATGCCCGAAGCCTTCAAGGTCTTCACCAAGGAACTCAAAGGCCTTGGCATGCGCGTCAGCCTCTATGACAACGAAGGCGAACTCATCGATATGGATGCCCTTGCCAAAGAGAGCCTCCGCGAGGAGCGCACCATCAACTCCAACATCCGGAGCTTGACCGCGCCCAAAGAAGAAGAGCACGCCCCCGAAGAGACCGTCGAAGTGTCGCAGGAGGAATCCGCGGCCCTCGAAGAAGGCCTCACCGTTTCCAGCAGATTGCCCGGCACCGGGAATCTCGATTAATGAAGGAGGGAAAAGAACATGTTTGACATCAATCTCTTGAATGCCGTCCAAGTCGGATTGGCCTCTCCGGACGAGATCCGTGCCTGGAGCCATGGCGAAGTCGTGCGCCCCGAAACCATCAACTACCGGAGCCAGAAGCCCGAGATGGGCGGCCTCTTCTGCGAGAAGATCTTCGGCCCGAGCAAGGACTACGAATGCCATTGCGGCAAATACAAAAAGATCCGTTACCAGGGCATCACCTGCGAGAAGTGCGGCGTCGAAGTCATCTCCAAAGAGTTCCGCCGCGAAAGAATGGGCCACATCGAGCTCGTCTCCCCGTGCACCCATATCTGGTACCTCAAAGGCATCCCGAGCCGCATGGGCCTCGTCCTCGACATCAGCCCGAAGCAGCTCGAGGAAGTCGTCTATTTCGCCGCCCACATCGTCTTGGAGCCGGGCACCAGCACCGTGCTCACCTACAAAGAGTTCCTGGATGAGAAGACCGCCCGCACCGTTTTCTGCGAAGCGATCCGCGAATTCCAGCCCAACCTCGAAGTCGGTTCCGCCGATGCCCTCAAGGCCGAGGAGCTCATCGCCAAGATGGAGACCCCGACCGAGACCTTCGACTTCCTGACGATCTCCGCTTTCATCAGCAAATACACCAACGCCGAGTTCGGCGAAGGCGCCGGCGCCATCAAGCGCTTGCTCCACGAAGTCAACCTCGACAAAGAATTCAAGAACATCTCTGAAGAGATGAAGACCGCCTCCGCGGCGAACCGCATCAAATTGGCGAAGCGCCTCGAAGCGATCTCCGCCTTCCGCGATTCCCACCAGAAGCCGGAATGGATGGTCCTCGACGTCGTCCCGGTGATCCCGCCCGATCTCCGTCCGATGCTGCAGCTCGATGGTGGCCGTTTCGCCGCCAGCGACCTCAATGACCTCTATCGCCGCGTCATCAGCCGCAACACCCGTTTGAAGAAGCTGATCGACATGAACGCCCCGTACGTCATCCTCATGAATGAGAAGCGTATGTTGCAAGAAGCGGTGGATGCTTTGATCGATAACGGCCGCCGCAACAAGCCGGTCACCGGCCCCAGCGGGCGTCCGCTCAAGTCCCTTAGCTCCGGCTTGAAGGGCAAGCAGGGCAGGTTCCGTCAGAACCTCCTCGGCAAGCGCGTCGACTACTCCGGCCGCTCGGTCATCGCCGTCGGCCCGGACCTCCGCATGTATCAGTGCGGCCTCCCGCGCGAAATGGCGATCCAATTGCTCCGTCCGTTCATCGCCGCCATCTTGATCAAGAAGGGCTTGGTCAGCGCCCATAAGCAGGCCGATAAATACATCGACCGTTACGATCCGGCCGTCTTCGATATCGTCGAAGAGATCATCTCCGATCACCCGGTCCTCTTGAACCGCGCCCCGACGCTCCACCGTCTTGGCATCCAAGCCTTCCAGCCGAAATTGGTCGAAGGCCGCGCCATCCGTCTCCACCCGCTCGTCTGCCCTGGCTTCAACGCCGACTTCGACGGCGACCAGATGGCCGTCCACGTGCCGCTAGGCAAAGCCGCCCAATTCGAAGCTCTCGAGCTTATGCTCGCTTCCAATAACATCCTCGGCCCGAAAGATGGCAAGCCGATCTGCATTCCTTCCCAGGATATGGTCGTCGGCAACTACCATTTGACCGTCGAGGAAAACCGCGATGACTTCGAAGAGCGCGCCGCGAAGAACCGCGCGGTCGCTGCTTTCGATGGCCAGGCTTCCGCCGCTGACCTCGCTCAGGCCGAACAGGATGAGCAGTGGGCGGCGATGGAAGGCAAATGCTTCGCCTCCGTCGGTGAGGTCCTCCTCGCCTACGAGACCGGCAAAGTCAGCCTCCATAACCGCATCGCGATCCCCGCGGAACGGATCAACAAAGAATTCGGCTCCGGCATCCCCGAGAGCGTCCGCGGCAAATACCTCCTCACCTCGGTGGGCAAGGTCATCTTCAACCAGATCTTCCCCGATGATTTCCCCTGGATCAACGAGATCAACGACGGGAACAAAGAAGACTTCTCGATCGGTTTGGAGAACTACTTCGTCGACAAGGGCAGCGATTTCCCCGCGATCCTCAAGAACCGTCCGCTTTTGAAGCCGGTCAAGAAGGGCAACCTCGAGCCGATCATCTCCCAGGTCTTCAAGAAGTATGGCACCCAGAAGACCTCCGCCGTCCTTGATAAACTTAAGGACCAGGGCTTCAAATATTCCACCGTTTCCTCGATCACCATCGCCATCAGCGACATCCACGCGATCGATGGCAAGCAGGAGAAGGTCGACGCCGGCCAGAAGATGGTCGACAAGATCAACTTCGCCTACCGCAAGGGCATGCTGACCAACGACGAACGCCATAAGAAGGTCGTCAAGGTTTGGTCCGATGTCACCGAGCAGGTCAAAGGCATGGTCAAACTCGCCCTCGAGAAGGACAAGTTCAACCCGATCGTCATCATGGAAGACTCCGGCGCCCGCGGAAACCTCGACAACCTCAAGCAGCTCATCGGCATGAAAGGCCTCGTCGCCAACCCGAAGAACGAGGAAATCGAGCTCCCCGTCGTCTCCTCCTACCGCGAAGGTATGAAGGTCAGCGAGTTCTTCATCAATACCCACGGCGCCCGTAAGGGTGGCGCCGACACCGCGCTTAAGACCGCCGACTCTGGCTATCTGACCCGCCGTCTCGTCGATGTCTCCCAAGACGTCGTCGTCCGCGAGATCGATTGCCACTGCGACCACGGCTTCAAGATCCGCGAGATCCGCGACACCAGCCGCAACACCACGATCGTAAGCCTCGAAAGCCGCCTCATCGGCCGCTTCTCGATGCACGACATCGTCGATCCTTCCACCGGCGAAGTGATCTGCCCGGCGAATACGATGATGGATGCCGATATCGCCCATAAGATCGCCGAAGCCGGCATCAAGGAAGTCGAGATCCGCTCGCTGTTCACCTGCCAGACCCGCGATGGCGTCTGCCAGCACTGCTATGGCCAGAATATGGCGACTGGCAAACTCGTCGAACTCGGCGAAGCGGTCGGCATCATGGCCGCCCAGTCGATCGGCGAGCCGGGCACCCAGCTCACGATGCGTGTCTTCCATACCGGCGGCATGGCCGGCAGCGACATCACGACCGGTCTTCCCCGTGTTCAGGAGCTTGTCGAAGCCCGTAACCCGAAAGGCGAGGCTTTGATCAGCGAATTCTCCGGCAAAGTCACCAAGATCGAACCGGAAGAGAACCGTTATGTCGTCACGGTCGCCAACGAGCACGAAAGCAAGGATTACACCACCCCGTATGGCGCGAGGCTCCGCGTCAAACTCGGCGAAGAAATCGAAAACGGCGCCAAGATCACCGAAGGCGCGGTCAACCCGAAGAACCTCTTGGAAGTGGGCAACATCGAGAAAGTCGAAGTCTACATGATCAAAGAGATCGCCAGATGCTCCGCAAGATGGTCGTCGTCGATAGTGGCGACACCAACTTGCTCCCGGGCAACAAAGTCTCGATTGAGCGCTTCACCGACGAGAACCAGAAAGCCTTGCTTGCTGGCAAACGCCCGGCGGTCGCCAAACCGATCTTGCTCGGCATCACCAAAGCCGCGTTGGAGACCGAGAGCTTCCTCTCTGCCGCCTCCTTCCAGGAGACCACCAGAGTGCTTACCGACGCCGCCATCAAGGCCAAGAGAGACAACCTCCACGGTCTTAAAGAGAACGTCATCACCGGCAAGCTCATCCCGGCCGGCACCGGTTTGCGGAACGCCGAGGACGAGCAGACCGTCCTCGCCGATTGGAGCGTCGCCTCCAAGATGGCCGAGGTCAAGGGCCAGTACATCGAAGCCCATGACCGGCCCGACGCCGAATAACCTCATCCCAAACTAGCCCTTGCAGCAGCAGGGGCTTTTTTCGAGGCTTATGCCTTTGGAGAAATCCTAAAAGGTGCGCGAAAGCCGGCAAAGAAAGGAAGCTATATTATTGCCGGGGCATCGATGGGAAAGAGATCGATTTATCGATGTTCGGGATGCATTGATCTATCCGATCGAAAACAAAAAAGGAAAAGACCCTCCAACCAAAACAAGAATTGCGCCTGTTGTTGGAATTCGGGATGAAAGCGAAGCCGGGATTGGCGATTTGCATGGCCGACGGGCTTCCCCCATCGGCTGATCCGCATGATATCGCCCCGTTGGATTGATCTGACCTTATTGGCGCCTTAGCAAAAGCGAAGGCCACGCGCCGAACAATCTCGTCGAAATGGGCCTTTTGGCGGCGTTGCTCCCATGGAAGCAGAGGCAGGCGATATCGACAACGCAGAACCTTGCATTTTTCTTGATCGCCCATAAAATGCCTTTAGGCTAAAGCGTTTATAAGAACTTAAAAGACGAAAACGGGGACTTCCCTGATATAGAATTTCGACAAATGATTTATGAACTTTTCATTGAGAAAATAGCCCAGTTGGCAGGGATTGACCTATGAAAAACGCCCTTTTTCCTTTCGTTCTCCTTTCGACTTTGCTGATGCCCGCTCTTTCTGGATGCGCCGAACAAGGGGAGGAAATCGAGATCAGCCGCCCTGAAGAGCCGGAAACCATATATTCCCTTTCCCGCGAAGAAGCGATGCAGACGATATCTGCCACCTGTTTGCCGCGAACATTGCGCTCTTGGCCTTCTTCTTTGATCCTTGATAATTACAGGATGGAGAAACGCAACGTTAAAAAAGCGGAGGAATCCGGGCTTTACGAACTGCCAGCGGAATCTTCCGGTTCGACGCGCATTCTTTTTAATCGCGACCAGCAATGGCTTCGTCAATGCTCGCGTTTTGCCATAGACGGAAAAGAAACAGACCTTGACATCGTTTTGACGAATTCGCTTTCCAAAGGCACGCTTTATGACGTGGGCGAGAAAGCATATTGCCAGCTCAGCGATTCCTTCCCCATTGATGACCAATCTTCTTATTTACGGTTTTTGAAAGACACCCATCCTCAAACGCTTGAGAAACTCGCCTCTTTGGATTTAGTTGCCTCTTTGGATTTGATCAACGCATGCCATGTGCCGAACGACAAGGTGGCGTTCCCGATGTTCACCCTTTCCTATATCAACAACTTGATTCAGGACGAGGCGGTGGAAATAGAAAATTTGGCGGAGCGTTATCTATTCAACGGAAGCCATTCCGATTTTGTGGCGGATGTCGAAGGAACAGCCAAGGGAGAAGGATTCGAGAACAGTTTCTCCTTTTATTGCGTTTATGTCGATTCTCTCCCCGTTTATCTGGAAGAGCGCGGCCCTTTTACAAAGCAGGCTTTTCTCGCCGGGGTTTCCGAGGAAAGCGTTTCTATCACCAAATTTCATTATCAGGACGTCAAGCCGGATCTTATCCCCAATGCCGCGGATTATTCTCTTTGGGAAGCCAAATAGAACCATCCTTATGCCCTTGCAGCAGCAGGGGCTTTTTTCATGGGGCTAAAAAAGGGGCCGAATCCAAAGGGAAGGCAGCGCTTTTTCTATCCTTATTGCTCGCCCGCGGCCACCGGAAAACGAACCTCATGGACCAAAAGCAATTCCCCCGCGAATACCGCCCCAATGGAAACGCGTTCTGTTCGCCCTATCTTGCTTCTTTGGTCCGCTTGGCCGATGAGATCGACGGT
Source organism: uncultured Erysipelotrichaceae bacterium (assembly GCA_902802365.1). GTDB lineage: Bacteria > Bacillota_I > Bacilli_A > RFN20 > CAG-826 > Alloenteromonas. Next base: position 6,296 of record CADCLZ010000075.1, read on the forward strand.
CACGGCCGCCAGGAATTCCTCGGCGATCTACGATTTAAGCAGAATCCAAACGAGATCGACCTGACCGAATTCATGAAGCACGAGGCGGTCCGTGGCCTTAAGATCAGCGAAGAAAGGCTCACGATGCTCGTCCATAGCTAGGATCCAAAGGTCTTAGAAGGGCTGGAAG
>CADCLZ010000075.1:6534-7997 GCA_902802365.1 uncultured Erysipelotrichaceae bacterium
CCCTCCTATTCTGCAAAAAGGCGATCGCGGGCACCAAGCACGCGATCAGCCAGGAAAAAGCCGAGATCGAATTGATTTAATCCTCGATGTTGAGGATATTGGTGAAGCCGGTGAGAGCGAAGACCTCCATGATGTCGGAATTGACGTGACGGAGCTTGAATTCTCCTTGTTTTCGCATGAGCTTCTGGGCGATGAGGAGGATGCGGAGCCCGGCGGAAGCGAGGCAAACCAAATCCTGTAGATCGAAGATGTGCGAAGATAGGTGGAAGATCGCCCTTGCTTTCTTGCTCCAATTCGGGGGCGGTATCGGTGTTGAGCTCGCCTTTTAGATGGATGGTGAGGCAGGGACCTTCTTGGGATTTTCTGATTTCCTTGATTTGCAAAAGACAGCATGAAAGGGAAGGGGCGCAAAAAGGAAAAAGCGTTTCGCCAGCGAGGGAAAATAAAACTTTTTCCGAGGGGGTAGGAAACGAAAAAACCCGCTGTTATCAAACCCACCGCCCCGTGCGTATCAAAGAGGCGAAAAATTCCTTGTTGACAACCCTTTTCCTACGCGCGTAAACTCTCCGCGGACAAAAGGAGCGCCTCGAGGCTCCTTTTATCGAAAGAACCCGTCAGACACACCGGGAAATGTGTGCGAATGGTACAGGAGAAAGAAAACAAATGCCAACCATTGAACAACTCGTTCGGCAGGGCCGGAAATCCGTGGCCCACAAGTCCAAGAGCCCCGCTTTGGGAAAGCGGTGGAACTCCCTCACCAAACGGAACACCAACCAGGCCTCTGCCCAAAAGCGCGGCGTCTGCACCCGTGTGGGCACGATGACCCCGAAGAAGCCGAACTCCGCGCTTCGCAAATACGCTCGTGTCCGCCTTTCCAACGGATACGAAGTCACCGCCTATATCGGCGGCGAAGGCCATAACCTTCAGGAACACAGCACCGTGATGATCCGCGGCGGCCGCGTCAAGGACCTTCCTGGCGTCCGTTACCACATCATCCGCGGCTGCCTCGACTGCGCCGGCATCGAAGCCCGCCGCCAAGGCCGTTCCCTCTATGGCACCAAGATGCCTGAGGGCAGCAAATAAGGAGGAATTAGAAAATGCCAAGAAAAGGTAATGTTGAGAAGAGAGACGTTCTTCCCGATCCGATCTATAACTCCAAGCTCGTCACCCGCTTGATCAACCGCGTCATGTACGATGGCAAGCGCGGAACCGCCCAGACCATCATCTACAAGGCGTTCCAGCAGATCGAAGAAAAGACCCAGAAACCGGCGATGGACGTGTTCGCCACCGCAATCAGCAACATCATGCCGGAAGTCGAACTTAAGGTTCGCCGCATCGGCGCCGCCAACTACCAGGTGCCGGTCGAAGTCAGCCCCGAGAGGAAGCAGACCCTCGGCCTCCGCTGGCTCGTCACCTATAGCCGCCTCCGCGGCGAGAAGAAGATGGAAGACAAATTGGCCGCC
>CADCLZ010000076.1:0-4476 GCA_902802365.1 uncultured Erysipelotrichaceae bacterium
AACCATCGGTATCGGATTCTTCCTGGATGTAAGCATTGGTGGTGCCGTTGGTTCCGAAGGCGCCGACCTTGAGTTCCGCACGGTTGGAAATGAGGGTGGCGTTCGGGAAGCTCACGGTGGCGGTACGGGTGGTGGTGAACCACGCGATACCGGCGGTGGTCGCGGAAGCGGCGGTTAAGGCCAGCATTCCGGAGAAGGTCGCGATCAGGGACTTACGGGTGTTGTTTTTCATGATGTGTTTTCCTTTCATCGGCTTTCGCCGTTTATTTTCTCTATTCCGGCTCGGTTAGAAGTGATCATAACCGATGATGTCGAAGTTGGCGTTGCAGACCTTTCCGATGTCGTCGTTGTCGCAGAGCGTGCCTTCGCACCAGAGCCTGAGAGTCAGGTTGGCGGATGACCCAGCTTGGAGCCCTGAGACCAGCAATTGGTTTCCGGGGAGCGGGGTGTCGGCGACTTGGTCGGCGCTCTCGATGAGCGCCAGCTCTGTGCCATCGACGATCTCGTCGTCTTCTATTGCGCGGAGACACGAGGGTGGGATTTTCGATGTCGGTCGTGTCGTAGATGGCCATCCGGTAATGTTCGTCGGAAGCGCTCGATTCATCTGCCGCGCTGAGGAGGTCTTCGCCTTCGCTCTTCGGGGAGATCGCTAAGTCGATCGAACCAGTGCCTTGGTCTTTGTTCCGCACCGTGAAGGTGACTTGGATGTAATTCCCGAGGCTTTGGTTGACGGGCGACTTTTCGAGGCCGGTAACATCTTGGACCGCGACAACTTCATTGGTGTTGTAGGGGCTGCAGGTGTTCCGATAGAAGGTTTCCGAATCGCCGGATACGTCTGTCAGGGGTTGGGGGGCGAAGACAATGTGTTCTTCGTCTCCGCTCGTTTCCTGAATGTTGAGGGGTTTTGTCGCCGCGTTGTTGCCGGCGAGATCGATGGAGTAGTGGATGTCGACCACTTGGCTTCCGCTTGGGAGGTCTTGGTTGAATTCCACTCCGTCTTCGTAGCCGTCTCCATCAGAGTCGATGGCTTCGAAGCGGTAACTCAGATCGTCCATGGGGGCATTCCTTCTGATGGATACCGATCCATCGCGTTTCACGACGATCGAGGATCCGTCGGCTTTCTCGATGACCGCTTCCTCAATGCGGAGGCTTTCGCGGTATTCATCGACTACTTCCCGATCCAGAAGGTAAGTCCTTTGGCTCTCTTCGGCGGGGATCGCTTCGTTCTCGGTTTCCCAGATCCCTTCTTCAATGATCATCCCTCCGGCATGATTGACGGCGGAGATATTGCTGAAGGTGACGGTGGCTTGCCGGGTCGTTAGGAACCAGGCAAGGATTGAGGTGGCGATCGAGGCGACGCAGATGGCGAGGTAGAAGCCGAGTGCGAGGCCGGTTTTCTTCATTGCGTCCATCGCGCGGCTCCTTTCTTTTTCATATTCTTATTGCCCCGGCCCGTTTTGGGCGAGCCGGGGGAAGTTTCGTTAATCCTTAGGCGGACTGGGTGATGCCAACGAGATCGAAGGCGCCGGCGACGGCGAGATCGGTGCCATCAGCTTTGGTCAGGATGCCTTCGCACCAGACGGTGAACGTCAGGGTGACGCCATCGCTTGCGCTGATGCCAGCGGCGAGGTTGTCAACCAACAGCTGGCTGCTCGCGGTGGCAACCGCAGCACCGGCAACATTGTCGGTAACGCGGGTTAAGGTGGTGGCGTGGACGAAGGCGGTTCCGGTGCCTTGCGCCTGGGCTTCGGTGATCTCACCGGTGTTGGTGCAAGCGGCGGTGCTGGCGTCTTGGCCATAAGCGAAGACGAGGTTGCTGCCGTTATGAATGGTCATTCTGTACCAATCCTCAGGGGTGTATTCATCGGTGGTATCGCCATCGGTGAAGATGTCACCGTTGAAGGAGATGTAGACGTCCATCGGGTTGCTGCCTTCGTTTTTGATGGTGAGGTCCCATTGATAGTAATTCAGAAGGTTATTGTTGATGGAGTTCGTGGAGGTGGTTTCGCTATAGCCGATGTAGACGGGGTTTTCCGGATCGGTGTCATCGACGCTCACGTAGACGAAGCTGGTACCGTTCGCGGACGAGACGTTGGCGAGGCTCTTCCCGCCTTCGGGAACCGCAACGGTAGCCGCATGGCCGCCCTCCGCGATCGTGGTGGTAACGCCAACTTCGGCGCCGGCGCCGGCCGAGACGAGCAAGTTGCCTTCAGCGGCGGTGGCCACGAATTCGGTGAGAGTGACGTTCGCGGTACGGGTGGTGGTGAACCAAGCAACACCAGAAGTAGCAGCGGTGGCGGCGACGATGCCCATGACGGCTGCCATGCCACCAATCATTAGCTTTTTAGCCTTATTCATAATTAGTTACCCTTTCATTTGGAATTCGGCGAATCCTTTATATAACAACAAAGGCCCGCACAGATGTCGGGTTCTTCATGGATTTTCTTCGATCAGCGCTGGGCAACAGCGCTTTCTCGTGATTGCATCGGAGTTTTGGCTGGGTGGGCCTACCGCTCTTCTGCACCAAAAATATAGTCAACCTGGAAAGAAAACGCAAGAGGGAATTTTGCGAAATTTAGCATTTTTCGTTTTTGGCCGATTATCTGCTGCCCGGATCGGGGTATTAGGGTGCGCTTATATGCGTGGGAGCGCGTTCCTTAAAATATTATTTCGCATGGCCAGATGCGGCGAATTTTGATCTTTTCCGAGCTTCTTTTATTGGACTTTTTCATCGGTTTTTCAAGAAAGCGTGAAAAATGTAAATGCGAAAAAGTCTACTTCCCATCGGCTTTTTGCTTGCGCTTTTGGTAATTTGTTAGTAATTTTGTAAGAAACTTCTCGCGGTTTTCGTTGGAAGTGTTAGAATGTTGTAGTCTTTAAAGACGCAATTCTTTGTATGGACAAGAAGAAAAGGAACATCCTGATCGCCGTCGGCGCCCTGGAACTCGTCATCATCATTTTCAGCTTGGTGGTTTCGATCATGGTCATCGTCGCCGGCAATGGCAATCCGCCGAATCCGACGTCGGCCACGAATCTGGAACTCCATGGTCCGTTCATTGGGTGGCTGCTCAATAACCCCGTTTTGTTTTTCGTTTTCTTCGTCCTACCGCTATTAATCATCTTCGTGGTTGATGGCGTTTACCTGATCATGTTCGCCAATAAGAAGGAAAGCTCCCTCTCCGACGAAGACAAAGAAGCGATTGCCGAAGAAGCCAAGCGCCAGGCGAAAGAAGAAGTCCTCCGCGAACTCCGGGAAGAAGCCCTTCGCGAGGCGCGTGAAAAATCAGAAACAAGCTCTTCTGAGGAAACCAAATAAATCCGAATTTAACAAAGCGGGCAACAGGCCCGCTTTTCTTTTCCCATTTCCTTATTTTATTCAAAGAATAAGAAGTATATTATCTTTGCGGATTCCATCGAAGAACACATGCAAAACCTTCCTTCGGATCCTGCGCTTTCTCCCCCGGAACAACCGATGGGAAAAATTGAAAAAAAGTGCATAAAACCCTTGACAATCTGATCGACACTAACGAAAATATTGCCGAAAAGAGCAAAACCAGAGCGATCTGGCGGCGCAAAGCTAAAGGGTCTCATATCGAGATAGCCAGTTGCCTTGAAGCCTCGGACTTCAAATTCATGGGCAACTGGATTTGTTTATTCTAGGGCTTCCAAATTGGGTCACGCCAAAGTGACGGATCCGATGGGAAAAGGCTCAAAAAAAGGGTTCATCATGGTAAGCTGTAACAAGCTTGAGCCACCCTAGGGATTACGAATAAGCCGCGGCAGCTGTATCTCACATAACTTGCTTTCTTTTGAACAGCAAAGGAAAACTTTTCAGCAAGGAGTCTACTTTTGGCAAAGAAACGGAATCAGAATCCCGAACTTTCGGAGCAATCTGTTGACGCTACCCAGCCAGCTCCAAACAGCAATCCGCAGACGACCGGCGAGAAGCCGATCGAACTGCCTACCCCAAAATTCATCCGTAGACGGAGAAGGAGGCGGGCGGTATTGATTGCCATGGGTGTTGCCTTAGCCGGCATCATCGTCATGGGCGTGATTGCCTTCTTGGGCGAACAGGGTGGTTATTTCACCGTACGCATTACGGACGCGCAGCACGCGCATCTGTCTTTGGGCACGATGCTCGGCGTCAATGACAGTGGGGCGACGGATATCGCCGATTCCCAGACTTATATCGATGCCGGAGGCGGCGTGAAGGATCTCAGCTATACCTATGCCGATGCCCTCTATGAGAACTTCGGCGGGGATGAGTACTTCGACGCCGATCTGACCACCGCGAACTACCCTGGCCGCAAAGACGCGGAGGCGGACGCTAAGATCAAATATTATTGGGCTTATACGTTCTACCTCAAAAACGTCGATGCCGGAGCGCTTGCCTACTTTAGCTGCAAGCTTGAGGCCGACCGCATCAGCGAACCGATTGATAATAGTATCGAAAATCCTGTGTCGCTGAAGGAAGTT
>CADCLZ010000076.1:4484-6558 GCA_902802365.1 uncultured Erysipelotrichaceae bacterium
GTATACGAGAATACATACCAGAATGATGGCTCGATCACCCACAGCATGGAGACCTATGCCTGGCCGCGGGCGACTTGGAATCAGGACCACGATGACCGTGAGTATATCCAAGACTGGACCCTGCATCAGGCACCGGAGCCCGAATACGAGCAGAACCAGGGTTATTGCACCAACCTCGTCCCATTCTATGACAACCTTAATACCCTCACGGGTTTTTCGGTCTTCAATGAGCATAGTTTCCTGACCCCCGGCGAGATCCGTCGATATTCGATCTTGATCTGGCTGGCCGGCGATGATGCGGACAGCATCGGCCGCAAACTCCCCAAAGAAAGCTCGATCCGTCTCAAAATGACCTTCCAAGGCGAAGAGGCGGTGGAACATTAATTTTATCTTCTTCTTTATTAGAAGAAGCCTTAAAATGGAAGACAATCGATCGTCTTTGACGATCAGAAAGGATTGGTTCGATGAAGAATCGCAACGTCGAGCGCGATGAGAATCTATCCCTCCGTAGGAAAGTGTTCTTGCTTCTCGGAGGCGTTCTTTCTTTAACCGCGGGCACGCTCGCGACCTCCTCCTTGGCCTGGTTCCAGGTCGGGAACACCACCTTCGTCCAAAACATCCTGATCGGTCATAACGACGCGAAATTCAAATTGGAGCTCACCCGGGGCAAAGACCACTATGCCACCCCCGATTCCAATTATGCCTTCCCCGACGAGCTTGGCTTTGTTCCAGTCAGCTCGATGTTCCAAAGCCGATGGTACAACGAAAACCTCGATCCCGAAGTCGATAGCCCGCGTTTTTTGCGCGGCAGTTTCCTCTCCAGCACCTATGATCCGAACCGCGATGCGGCGGAAGAAGGGGATTCTTATTTCGATTTCGAGCTTTATTTCTCCTCCGAGCAGGATTGCTATGTCTATTTGAATGAGGGGACTTCGATTTCCGTTGACCACAACGCGAATTTTTTAATCGCGCAGGCGCAAGCGGAAGAGCACGGGAAGACGCCTACGCGTGCTGAGCTCGATGAGCGCGCTTATGAGCTTGATAAGGCCGTCAATTCGGCGCGCATCAGCTTCTTCTCGAACATGGGTTACCAGATCGTCGACCCCAATAGCGTTTCCGGCAAGGAAGTTTTCTTAGCGGGCCCGCTCGACGTCCATCCCCGCGATGGTTATTTCGATTGCGACCACAAGACCCTCAAGGAGATCGTCTACGGCGAATACGACAAAACGATCCTGGACGAAATCGAATACACCCTGATCGAGGAACCCCAATCCCCCGGCGATGGCGAGAATGCTTTCGAAGCCGCTTTGAGCGAAGGAGCCTATTGCTTCGATCGCGAAAGCTTCTTCGAAACCTTTTCTTCGCGAATCGCCAAAGAGCCAAGCTACTCCCTCGATGAGATCTGCTTCGTAGATGATAGGGCGGATCCCCTTAAGGGCAAGGCCCATCCGATATGCTTCATCCCCGCCGGCAAGACCGAGCGCGTGGTGATGAGCCTCTATGTCGAAGGATGGGACCTCGACTGCATCAACGCGATCGCCGCGGCCGCCTTCCGATTCGATATCACCTTCGACGGCTTCTATTGCCCAGAAGGGGTGGCGGGAACACCGGTTCGCGTGTTCAAGAAGTGAAGAGAGAAAGGAGCTAATCAATATGGAAAACTATTTCAAATATCTTGCGGAAATGATCCGGCTGTTCTTCGAGAACGTCGGCGATTGGTTCGTCCATCGTTGGTATGACCCATTCACTTATTGGCCCGGTTATTTCGCCGAATACTCCGAAGCCTTCGCGGCCAGCGAAAGCTTTGGCGCCCTCGGCTGGTTCTTTTTCGTCTTGTTCGCCATCTTGCTGGTCGCCTTGATCGGCGGCATCTTCTTCCTGCTCGGCTGGCTGATCCGCAAATACGTGCGCTTCTATAAGCGTGAGCTCGACAAAGAGAAACTGGTCGAAGAGGTCGAAGCCCTCCAGACTGAGTTATATAACTCCGAGATGAGCTCGAGGAAGATCCTCGGCTTGCAGGTCTCCGCGCTCGGCAGCGGCGCCCCCGCGGCCCAGCCCGGCGCCGTGACGACCG
>CADCLZ010000077.1:0-3983 GCA_902802365.1 uncultured Erysipelotrichaceae bacterium
CGATGCGTCTTTCGAACCGGCTTCGAATTGCGGTTCGGCCGGGAGATATTTCTCGACTTCGAGGGAAAGGGCGTCGCGGATCTTGGCGAATTCCTCGGGATGATCGCGCTCATAAAGCTTTTCTTCGTCCAGATACGCTTCATGGGCGGCATGGCCGCGGGCCTTGAAGGAATCGGCATAGGTCTGATAGACCAATTCGTGGACGGTGAATTCTGGGAAGTTGTAGTCATAGACGAACTTCGCGCGGACCGCGGCTTCTTCGCCGATCGGGGCGCCATGGGATTTATGGCTGCCTTCCAAATCCGTGCCATAGCCGATTTTGCTATGGATGAGGATCATCGTCGGCGCGGAGACGAAGCCTTTGGCCGTGGTGATCGCCTCGTCGAGGGCGTTGACGTCATTGCCGTCTTCCACTTCGAGGACGTTCCATTCGGCGCCGAGGAAACGGGTTTTGATGTTCTCGGTCATCGAATTGGAGGTCGGGCCATCGAGGGTCGAGCCATTGGCGTCATAGAAAAGGATCAATTTGTTGAGCTTGAGGTGGCCGGCGAGCGAAATCGCTTCTTGGCTGATGCCTTCCTGCAAGCAGCCATCGCCGCAGAGGCAATAGGTGCGATGGCCCAAGAGGTTCTCGGCCTCCGGATAACGGGCGATGAGCGCGCGCTCCGCCATGGCGATGCCAACGGCTTGGGCGATTCCTTGGCCCAATGGGCCACCGGTCGCATCGACTCCGGGGGTATGCCCCACTTCCGGATGGCCGGGGAGCAAGGAATCGAGCTGACGGAAGTTCTTAAGGTCGTCGAGCGAGATCTTATAGCCTGCTAAGTGCAAGGAAGCATAGAGGACGGGGCAGGTATGGCCGGCGGAAAGGACAAAGCGGTCGCGCTTGATCCAATTCGGGTTCTCCGGGTCGGCGATGAGGTGATTCTTGAACAAGATGTACATGAGCGGAGCGACGTCGAGCGCCATGCCCGGGTGGCCGCTATTCGCTTTGTTCGTCATGTCCAGGATGAGCGCGCGGAGGGCACCAACCGCTAAACGGTCGTACTTTTTCTCCATGTTCGTTTGTGCCATATACTTGCCTCCTTGAATAGTAGTATTTTGGTTTTATTTTAGTAGTTATAATATATCAAAGATATATTAGGCTTCTTTCTTGATTTCTATGCCAACGGCTTCGAGTTGGTCTTCGCCGACTTCGCCGGGCGCCTTGGAGGTCGGGTCCACCGCCTGCAGATTCTTCGGGAAGGCCTCGACGTCGCGGATGTTGTCGGTGCCGGTCAGAATCATGCAAAGACGGTCCAAGCCGAAGGCGATTCCGCCATGGGGCGGGACGCCGTATTTGAAGGCGTCGATGAACCAGCCGAACTTGCGGGCGACGTCTTCGTCGCTGAGTCCGAGGATCTTGAAGATCTTCCACTGGGTGTCATGGTCATAGATACGGAGGGTTCCACCGCCGGCTTCGTAGCCGTTGATGATGATGTCATAGGCATAAGCGAGGACTTCCTCGGGCTTGCTATCGAGAAGCGGGAGATCTTCATCGCGCGGGCGGGTGAACGGGTGATGCTCGGCGCTATAATGGCCCGGCTCCCCTTCGATCGGATCGAACATCGGGAAATCGACCACCCAGAGCAAATCATAGGTGTTCGGCTGGATGAGCCCGAGCTCTTTGGCGTATTTGCTACGCAAAGCGCCGAGCCCGAAGTCGATGTCGCGCCGATAAGGAGAACTGGCAAATAACAGCAAATCGCCGTCTTTGAGGCCGAATTCTTCGATCAGCGCCTTCTGCTTTTCCTCATCGAGGAATTTCGTGAAGGAGCCGGCTAAGGCGCCGTTTTCGAATTTCAGCGATAAGACGCCCTTCAGGTTGAATTTGCGCGCTTCGAGGTTCAGCTCATCGAGCTTTTTGCGCGAAGTCTCCCCTGCCACGCCTTCGACGACGAAGCCTTTGATGTATTCTGCGCCCTCAAAGCCCTGGAAGCCGACGTCAGAGAGAAGCGGCTTAAGATCATGAAGCAGCATCCCATAACGGGTATCCGGCTTATCGGAGCCGTAATTGTCCATCGCATCCCAGTACTTCATCCTGCGGAGCGGGAGCTTCACTTCGTAATCGGCGACTTCTTTGAAGATCTTGGCGAGGGCTTCTTCCATGAGCGAAAGGATCTGGTCCTGATCGAGGAAGGAAGTCTCGACGTCGACCTGGGTGAATTCGGGCTGGCGATCGGCGCGGAGGTCTTCGTCGCGGAAACAACGCGCAATCTGATAATAGCGTTCCATGCCGCCGATCATGAGGAGCTGCTTGAAGAGCTGCGGCGACTGCGGGAGCGCGTAGAAGCGCCCATGATGGAGGCGGCTGGGCACGAGATAGTCGCGCGCGCCTTCAGGGGTCGCGAGATTGAGGACCGGGGTCTCAACTTCTACGAAGTTGTGCGAATCGAAGAACTCATGGAAGAGCCGGACGATCTTCGCCCTGGTCTTCAAGCGGTTCTGGAGCACCGGACGACGGATATCAAGATAACGGTACTGAAGCCTGGTTTCTTCAAGGGCATCGGTCTTGTCGGCGATGATGAACGGGGTCGTTTCCGCCTTATTGATGACCGTGAGCTTTTCGATCACGACTTCGATCTCCCCGGTCGGAAGGTTCTTATTCGGCACGTCCTTCTTCCGGACTTCGCCGCGGACCTCGACCACGTATTCGTTGCGGACATCAGGCAATTCGTCCGGATGTTCGCTCACGAGCTGGACATAGCCGCTGGTATCGCGGAGGTCGGCGAAGAAAAGCCCGCCGAGTTTCCGGGTTTTGGCGATCCAGCCGAGCAAAACGACTTTCTTTCCGACGTCTTGGAGCCGAAGGGTTCCGTTTTGATTGGTGCGTTCCATGGATTAGGCATCCTCCTCATGATGATGGTGATGATGCCCTTGTTGTTCTTCGAGGGCATCGAAGGCTTTATCGAGTTCTTTCTCGAGATGATCGAGGGAGATTTCCGTTTGTTCTTGGGAGGCGAGGTTCTTCAATTGCGCCACGCCTTTCTCGAGTTCTTCTTCGCCAAGGATCAAGGCGAATTTGGCGCCTTTACGGGTCGCTTTCTTAAACATCGCGCCCAGCTTGGCGCTAACAAGCGGGCTTTCGGCGGTGAAGCCGAGCGACCTGATCTCGGTCAAGAGGCGGAAACTTTCATCGAGGACCGCTTCCCCGACCGGCATCAAATAGATATCGAGGCTGGTATTGACGTCCTCAAGAAGGTTTAGGTCCTTCATGAGGGAATAAACGCGTTCTTCGCCAAAGGCGAAGCCGACGCCAGAGAGCTTCGGTCCGCCGAGGGCGCTCAATAACGAATCATAATGCCCGCCGCCCAGTAAGGCGCCATAATCTTGGCCCTCCGGCCCTTTGCCGTGGACTTCGAAGACGATCTCGCTGTAATAGTCGAGCCCGCGCACCAGACCATCGTCGATCTCATATTCAACCTCGAGGTCATTGAGGATCGAAAGGGTCTGGTAGAACCTTTCCTCGCTTTCCTTGGAAAGGTAGTCCTTCATCTTCGGCGCGCCTTTGGCGATTTCCTGATCGCTGGGGACTTTGCAGTCGAGGATGCGCATCGGGTTGATCTTGATGCGCTCATGGCAATCCTCGCACATCGAATCCAAATGCTTGGCGAAATAGGCGGTCAGCGCTTCGCGGTAGGCGGCCCTAGAGGATTCATCGCCGATCGAATTGACTTTGAGTTTCAGGTTCTCGAAGCCAAGCATCGAAAGGATCTGGATGGCTAAGAGGATCGTCTCCGCGTCAAAGCGCGCGGAATCAACGCCGATGCATTCGACGCCGGCCTGCTGGAATTGGCGGTACCGCCCAAGCTGCGGCCTTTCATAACGGAAGCAAGGGCCATAGTAGAACGCCTTTAGCGGCATCTCCGCGGTGGCGTAGAGCTTGTTTTCGAGGATGCTCCTAGCGATGCCGGCGGTGAATTCGGGGCGCATGGTGACGGAAC
>CADCLZ010000077.1:4044-4587 GCA_902802365.1 uncultured Erysipelotrichaceae bacterium
CGCGGAATTCCTGATAGCCATAAAGGCCGCAAACGGCTTTGAAGACGTTCTCGATGTACGAGAAGGCCTCGGCTTCCTTGCCGATGATATCGTGGGTTCCTTTGACTGCGATGGTTGGCATGATGTTTCCTTTCTTAATGGGTGACGCGATTGACGGAGTAAACGCCTTTGACGCCGAGGAGCAACGCGAAGAGGTCCTCAAGGACCTTGGCATCGCTTACGAAGGCGGTGATGGCGAATACCGAGTTCATGGTTTGCTGGATGACGTGGGCTTTCAGATCGCTCATCTGAATCGCCTTGGACCCAAAGGTGGAGATGATGTCGGAGAGCAGATTCGGCCGGTCATTGGCGTAGATCTCGATATCGACCGGATAGGTCTGGATGATCCCGAGATCTTTCTTCCAGCGGACATCGACCAAGCGGCGTTCCTGCCCGATCAGGTTCGGGCAGTTCTTCCGGTGGATGGTGATCCCTTTGCCCTTGGTGATATATCCGTCGAGGGCATCGCCCGGGATCGGGCGGCAGCACTGAGCAAAGCTCAGA
>CADCLZ010000078.1 GCA_902802365.1 uncultured Erysipelotrichaceae bacterium
TCAAGGTCCTCAATCCGACCAACCTCGTCGTCCGCCAGATCTTCATCTACCTCACTTTGGCCGGAAGCGCCTGGGGCATCGCCGACTTCATTTGGTGCATGGCTTCGCCTAAGCGTCGGGCCAAAAACTCGATCATCGACAAAATCCTCGTCCTGCCGATCGCCATCACGATGATCGCCTTGGACATCATCTGCCTCGTTCAGGGCATCGAAGAGAGCCTTGACCTCCATCGGATCGTCATCGGGATTTTGTTCTGCTATATGTCCCTCGATTACGGCTTTCAGGCGATTTACCATTACCATCATCCGGTCCCCACTCTCCTAGAGGCGATCTCCGAGAGCGAGAAAGAAAAAGAAAGCGGCCCAACGCCGATCGAAGAAGGGGCGCCTGAAGCGCTTCCCGAAGATCGGCCTCTTCCGGCGGAACCCGAAAAGAAAGAAGGGGAATGATCCCCCTTTTTCTTTCCGCGTTTTGGCTTTATCATAATGGCAGATGTTCAATTCGCAGGGAGACGAGGCATGAGCAAAACTGCATCGGACTTTTTTCTATTCGGCGTCGACTTCGGGGCCAACCCGGGACAGCGTGAGCTGATCCGCCAGATCAACGAGGACCCGAAGCGGAAACCCGTCGTGTTCTGCCAAGGGGATGCCGGAACGGGAAAGACGTTCGCCGCCCTCGCGGGCGCCCTTGATTTGGTCAGGGGCCATGGCACCAAACGCAAGAAATACAAGACCTTGTATTATGTCAGGGAACCGGTTGAAGTCGGGCATCGCCTCGGCTATCTAAAAGGCACGGAAGAAGATAAATTCGGACCCTATTTGGGACCGTTGCTCGATAACTATCAGCACTTGATGGCCAGAGGCCGCGCCGAAGGCGTGGTCGCCGCCAACGTCCGTCAGCCGAAGAAAAAGCACGCCGAGGAAGAGGAGGAAGGCCCGCAGCATGCCTATGCCAAACTCCCGGGCGATATCGTCCCGCTCGCGCCGGAATTCCTCCGCGGACGCTCGTTTGAAAACTGCATCATCATCGTCGATGAGGCGCAGAATATGACCTTGGAAGAACTCCAGATGCTCGTGACCCGCGTCGGCGAGTACTGCAAGATGATCATCTTGGGTTCCGCCAACCAGATCGACGTGCCCGGCCAGACCCTGGAGCATAATGACTTCACGATCGCCTATGAGATCTTGGAGCCGACCGGCCTCGTGGATATGATCACCTTGACCGAGCCGATGCGTTCTGGCTTCGTGCAGGTCTTCGATCAGGCCTTCGTTCAATATAAAAAGGCCCATCCGAAGATTGCGAAGAAAGAATAAGGGAAAGGGGGACAACCCCTTTTCTTTTCGCATGTTGACAACACTCGAGACAGTTAATACAATTAGTACATGCAATTCAATGGCAATGAACCTATCTTTTTGCAAATCGCGGCCTATTATCGCCGAATGATTGAGATCAGCGCGTTGAAGGAAGGCGATATGCTTCCCTCGGTCCGCGAGGTCGCGGTGACCAACCGCGTGAATCCGAACACCGTGCAACGGGCTTTTTCCTTGCTCGGGGAAGAAGGCTACATCTCTTCATTGCCCAAGAAAGGCAACTTTGTGTCCTACAAGGCAGAAGGGAAGCAACGCGGAGAGCTTAAGAAAAGCCTCCAATCCCTCCTTGATTCCGGCTATTCGAAAGAAGATATCCGCTTGGCCTTGCAGGAGCTGGAGGAAAAACGATGATTGAGATCAAGAACCTCACCAAACGGTTTGGAAACCTCAATGCGGTCGATCACCTAAACCTCGAGCTGAAGCCCGGGGTCATCGGCTTGGTCGGCCATAACGGCGCCGGCAAGAGCACGCTCTTCCGCGTGATTTCCGACGTTTTGGAAAAAGAGGAAGGCGAGATATTGATCGACGGCCTTCCCAATAACGATGTGGAAGCTAAGAAGAACATTTTCTTCTTAAGCGACAATCCCCCGATGCCGGCCGGCGCCAGCACGAAAACCCTCTTCGATTTCTACGCGAACTTCTTCGATGCCGATGAAGAGAAATACAAAGCCCTGATCGCGAAGTTCGGTTTGCCGATCGACCGCAGGATCAATAACTTCTCCAAAGGCATGAAGCGCCAGCTCTTCCTCTGCCTCGCCCTCTCAATGAAGGCGGAATACCTCTTGTTGGACGAAGCCTTCGACGGCATCGATCCGGTCGTCCTTGAATTCATCAAAGAAGAGATCGTCAAATTGGCTGACGAAGGCCGGACGGTCGTCATCTCCAGCCATAACATCGCCTCGCTCGACCGCTTGGTCGATCGCTTCGTGATCCTTTATAAAGGCAAACTCAGCAAGGAAGGCGAAGAGGAACACTTATCGCAGGAATTCGTCAAATTCCAATGCGTCACCGCCGCGCCGATCAGCGAGGAAGCCTTGGAAAAAGATGGCTTCAAGGTCGTCTCCTTCCGCCGGATCGGCTCGATCTACCATTTCGTTTTGCTGGAGCAGACGGCGATGGAAGAAAGGCTTAAAAAAGCCTTTGAACCCACCTTGCTCGAACGGATCGCCATCGATCCGGACGAAGTCATCATGCTGCAGATGCTTTTGGCGAAGAAAGGAGAAGGCCGCCATGAATAAGAAATTCTTCCTCTGGCAACTCAAGCAATGGGTGCCTGTGCTCGCGATCTTCGCGGTCTTCCTCTCCGGCATGTTCCTTTCGACCTGCCTCACTTCGAATGTTTACGCCACTCAGTATTCGAACCCATATTACCCAGAGACCATCGGAATGTATCCGGAGAACAATCTTCTCTCGATCGCGATCCCGGCGATGGTCCTCACCTTCGTGATGCCGTGCTTCGTCTATCATTACCGTTTTGTTAGGAGCAGCGCGGACTTCTACCGCCAGGCGCCGGAAAAAGAAGGCGCGATCCGCCGGACGAAGGTGCTGCTTGGGCTATTGATCATCCTCGTTTGCACGACGGTGGTCTTCTTCCTCGGGCTATTGCTGATGCTGGTGCGTTTTGCGACCGCCCCGGATCCTGCCACGATCTATGGCGATTCCACCAACTATGTGCAGTATAACCTCTATTTCGGTTATTACCCGTTGTTCCTCTTGTTCCTTTTGATCGGCCTTTCCGCCCAATACCTGATCAATTGCTTCATCATGGGTTTGGCGGGGACGATGCTCGATGGCATCTTCCTGATGCTGGCCGCTCAGATCTTCCTCAACGGGTTATTCGAGTTCCCGCTCCTAATGCTCCTCTTCTGGAACGGATCGCTCCGGGGCGCATTGGAGTCCTTCCTTAGCCAAACCGGTATTCTCTTCCCGGGCTATGGCGCCGTGGAGCCGGTCTTATTCAGCTATCGTTTCTTTGAACCGCTGATCGCCAAGAATAGCTTCACGATGGTTTTCGAAGAGGCCTACCTCAACGTCTTCAATTACCTCACCATCGGCCTCTATCTCGCCTTAGGCGGAACATGCGGGTTCTTGGTGATGCGCGGGAAAGACCCTTCCGGCGAGTTCTTCGGGAAACCCGGGCCCCGCAACCAGCTGGCGCGGATGCCGATCTATCTGGCCGGCATCAGCTTGGCGCCTTTGCTTGCCGCACTGGCGGATGTTGGCTTCTCGGCGGGCGGAACGCTGCTGATCCTCTTGATGTTCTTCAACATGTGGGCGGTCGGCTTCTACGCGATTTTGGCGATCTACCATCGTTCCTTCCGCATCGGAAAAGAAAGCCTGACCGTTTTCCGAAACGGCCACCGTTTCCCCGTCCATTTTGAGCAGCGTTCCCTCAAAATCCTTCCGGCCGTCCACAGCCTTGAACAGGTGCACCGAAACCGTCGTGCCCAGGGCCCGCTCT
>CADCLZ010000079.1 GCA_902802365.1 uncultured Erysipelotrichaceae bacterium
ATAAGCGGCGGCCGAATCGCCATCCACCGAACCGTTGTTTCCCTGGAAATCGACGAGCGGCAAACGGACGTTCCAAGGCTGGGACATCCTGACCAAAGCTTCGTAGATCGAAGAGTCGCCATGGGGATGGTATTTACCCATGACTTCGCCAACGATATGGGCGCACTTCTTCGTCGGCTTCTCGACGGTGTTCCCGGTCTTCCACATCGCGTAAATGATGCGGCGCTGAACCGGCTTCATGCCGTCCCTGGCATCGGGAATCGCACGATCTTGGATGACGTCTTTGGCATAAATGCCAAAGCGATCGCCCATCAGCTCATCGAGCCTGGTTGGGGCGATGTTCTCAATGATCTCCGGAGCGGCCGGCTGAATCTTCTTCTTAGCCATCAGCGTTTGCCCTCCTTCTTCACCTCATCGATGAAGGAATCCTCGAGGGTGAATGAGACATTGTCGGCGATCCAATCGCGACGTTGCGAAGCGTCATTCCCCATCAGGACATTGATCTTGTTTTCGACGGTGAGCGGGTCATTGATATGGACGCGAAGAAGCTTTCTGGTCTTCTTATCCATCGTCGTATTCGCCAACTGATCGGCGTTCATTTCGCCCAAACCTTTGTAGCGGTTGATGCCATAGCCGGGGCCGATTTTCTTCTTCCCTTCTTCGAGGGATTCCTCGTCCCAGGCATAGACGAATTTGTGCGATGGATCGCTCTTTTTGTAGATGCGATATAGCGGCGGGCAGGCAATGTAAACCATCCCGTTGGTGATCAAGGGCTTCATGTAATTGTAGAAGAAGGTCAAAAGCAGGATCTGGATATGCGCGCCATCGGTATCGGCGTCGGTCATGATGATGATCTTGCCGTATTTCGCCTCGGTGATATCGAAGTTCTGCCCGATCCCCGCGCCGATCGTTTGGATGATGGTCGAGAACTCGACGTTCTGGAGCATCCTTTCCATCGTGACGCCGAAAGTGTTAAGCGGTTTGCCTCTAAGAGGCAAAATTGCCTGATGCATCCGGTCGCGTCCGCTCTTTGCAGAGCCGCCGGCGGAGTCGCCCTCGACGATGAAGAGCTCGTTATTCTTGTAATCTTTGGATTGGGCAGCCGCGAGTTTATCGGAGATGACGGCATCGATTTTCGTCGCTTTTTTCTGGCCCCTCGCCTGCTCTTTTGCTTTTCGGGCAGCGGCGCGAACATCGCGAGAAGCCTCGCATTTATGGATAAGATCGAGGGCGAATTCTTTATGTTCGGCAAGATAATGGATGAGCTGATCGTAGACGAAATTATTGACCGCGGTATAGGCTTCCGGCGAATCGAGCTTCGCTTTGGTCTGGGATTCATAAAGCGCCTTGTCTTCGGGGATTTTCACCGCGACGATCGCGGTTAAACCTTCGCGAATATCGGCGCCTTCGAGCTTTTGGTTTTCTTTGAAGACCTTGTTTTGGATCGCCCAATCATTGACCGCGCGGTTAAGACCGGCGCGAAGCCCGCTTTCATGGGTGCCGCCATCCGAGGTTCTGACCGAGTTGGCATAGCTTAAGATGCTCTCGTCATAGACTTTGCTGCACCACACCATCGCGACATCGATTTTGATCTCGGAAGAAGGATCGTCAAAACTCAGGATTTCTCCGATCGCTTCTTTGTTTTGCGTCAAAGCGGCAACGTATTCGCTCAGGCCTTTTTCGTAATAGAATTCGTGGACTTGGTTCGATCTTTCATCCTTAAGGATGAAACGAATCTTCTTTAAAAGGAACGCCTCTTCCTGGAGGTGGTTATAGATGGTTTCCCATTTGAAGTCGACGGTCGAGAAGACGGCCTTGTCTGGTTTGAAGCGGATCAAAGTGCCGTGTTTGTTGGTTTTCCCCACTACTTCCAAGGGGACTTTGAGGTTTCCGCCATTCTCGAAACGAATGTGATAAACCTTCCCATCGCGGAAGACGGTGATGTCGATCCATTCGGAAAGCGCGTTTGTCACGGTTGCGCCGACGCCATGCAAACCTGCGGAAGTCGAATAGGCTTTGCTGTTGAATTTTCCGCCGGAATGGAGGGTGCTGAAGATCAGCTGAATCGCAGGCATGTTCGACTCTTTATGCCAGTCGACCGGGATGCCGCGACCTTCATCTTCTACCGATAACGAGCCATCTTTATGGATAGTCACGGTGATCTTGCTGCCATAGCCGTTGACTGCTTCGTCGACGCCATTATCGACGATTTCCCAAACCAAGTGGTGCAAACCACTTGAGTTGGTCGCGCCAATATACATGCCAGGGCAGGGCGTTTGCGAATGCCTTCGAGCTCACCTAAAAGTTCGATGTTACTCGCATTATAGTTTCTTTCCGCTTGTTCAAAATCTGCCATTCGTGAGTACAGTCTTAAGACTGTCCGTTATAATATCACGAAGAAAGTTGGAAAAACACGCACGAATATTGGATAATATGGCATCGCAGAAAGAAGGGTTTTATGGATATTAACATAGTTAATATATTGACTGCATTAGGCGCAGTTCTGCTCGGATATTTTGTTGGGGGGATTCCTACTGGAATCATCATCGGCAAGGTGTTCTTCCATAAAGACATCCGCCAATTTGGCTCCGGAAACTCTGGAGGAACCAATGCCGGACGCGTTTTGGGCAAAAAAGTTGGTCTGATCGTCATCATCCTCGATATGCTCAAATCCATCGGCGTCGGTTACATCGTCTGGGCGATCGTCACTTTTACCCCGCTCCGGGAAGCTTATCTTTTCCCCGATGCGGTCAAATTGTTCCAAGACCTTCGTCCGCTTTACTATTGGCTGGCGGTCATCTTCTCCGGAATCGGCCATTGTTACTCGATCTACCTCAAATTTTCCGGCGGAAAAGCCGCTGCAACCTTCATGGGGATGTCCACTTTGAGCTCCTGGTTGGGTTTTGCCTGCGGTTTCTTCTACCTCATCACCCTCAAGTTCAAAAAGATGGTCAGCTTCTCCGCCTTGGTTGGCGGACTCCCTCAAGTCTTAGCCGCTTGGATCGTCTTCATCATCCAGATGGCCACCGACTTCCAAATCAGTTTCTTCTCCTGGACGTTCGCCCTTGGAGAGAACGCCCTCATTTGGGGCCTCTGGTATGCGATCGCTATCACAATCATGTACGTCTTAATGGCTGTTCGGCATCGTTCGAATATCGAAAGAATCAAGGCCGGAACCGAACGCAAAGTTACTTGGATAAAGTAATAAATTAGTAGTTTTTAAGTATTCTTCTAACAACGGTTGAAAAAATAGGTGGATTGAAAATATCCGCCTTTTTTATTCGATTATTCCTTGCTTTTTCATTGACGAAATTCTCAATTTCCACTCTTTGATTGCAGTCATGATGTGAAAATGAACCTTTGGACGATTTTATCAAACTTCAAACCCGCTTCTACCGCCGCTTTATCAAACTTCAAGCAGCCTTGGACCCCCTTTGGCATCCACTGCTCAATTTGCCTTGTTTACGAAACGATTTAAAAGCTTTTGCGATGAGTGGGATTGATCGTGCTGCGGCTTCGTCTTCCCGGCGTTCCTAATGATCTAGACATTAATACCCGAATGCTTCGTTCTTGCCACTTTGCCGGCGTTTGGATGCTCCTGAAGGTGCCCCTCAATCAAAACATAGTTCAAAAAAGACCGGCGCATTCGGCCGGTCTTTATTTATGGCGTTGGTTTATTTGCCGCTTTGCTCATTCATCGAGCGCATAACAGCACGGATCTGAGCTTCGCTGGGCTTGCGGCCCATTTGTTGGAACATCGCACGGATCATCTTCTCGTTGATCGGCGGATTCTTCTTCATTTCGCGCTGAATCAGGTATCTGGCTCCGAAGAAGCCACCGACTAAGCCGAGAACCAAAGCAGCGATCGCGATGCCAAGCCACCCGCCATCGAAGGCGAATAAGACATGGAACATCGATTAGGCCCTCCCATCGTATTTGCCAGTCGTGGTATCGACGGTGATGCGGTCGCCCTGATTGATGAAGAGCGGGACGCGGATCTTCAAACCGGTTTCAAGGACTGCGTCCTTCATCGCGGAGTTGATGGTATCGCCACGGACGGCCGGTTCGCATTCGGTGACTTCGAGCGCGACTTTCGCCGGAAGCTGGATAACAAGGATCTCATCGTTGTAAGTGAGGATGGTGACTTCGCCGTTGGCGGTGAGGTACGGGGCTTCGTTCTCCAACCGGGTCTTCGGAAGCTCGATCTGCTCGTAGGTGGCAGGATCCATGAAGGCGAGGGTTTCGCCGGCATCATAGATGTACTGCATGATTTTCTTATCGAGTCTGGCTTCTTCGACCATGTAGCCGGAGTTCCTGGCGAGTTCGATGATGGCGCCGCTGCGCATGTTCTGGACCTTCACCTTGGCGACCATTTTGCGCATCGCGGTTTTGTTGAGCAGGATGTCGATAACGCGATAGAGGTTATCTTCGTCCACGAAGTAGTTTCCGGGACGCAATTCAGTGACATTGATCATGATTTTTTGCTCCTTTGCTAAAAAATGCCGTGGGTATTATAGCCCACGCGTACCCGCAACGCGAGTTTTTGTTACTTTGGCCTAATTGAGCTCATCTCCGATCCGCGTTTTCTCGCCGTGACCGGGATAAACGATGGTTTCCGCGGGAAGTTTCTTAAGTTTTTCCAAGGAAGCGACGATTTTCGTCGGATCGCTTCCCGGGAGGTCATAACGCCCGATCCCGGCTTGGAAAAGGGTGTCGCCGCTAAAGAGGATGCCTTCCTCGGGGAAATAGAAACACGAGCTCCCTTCGGTGTGAAACGGAGTGAAGATCACTTGGAAATAGAAATTTCCGACCCGGATCTCATCCTCTTCCTCCAGAGGATAGGGATTTAGATCCAACTCGAGCGCTTCCCCTAAAAAAGAAAGGGAAACGTTACGATGGGCATCGTTTAGGTTCTTGATGTCTTCCGCCGGCATAAAAAGCGCGATTCTATCGATGCCGTCCCAGTTTTTAAGCCCGGCGAAATGGTCGAAATGGCCGTGGGTAATCAAAATCCCGACCAGTTTTTTGCCGGTTTCCTCGACGTCTTTCTCCAATAGGTGACCCCGGTTGAAGCCCGGGTCGATCAAAAGGCATTCCTCGCCTTCGATCAGGAGATACGAATTGCAGTACGCCCCATGGCGGGCGATCCTCTTCACGTGGAAATCCATGGCTTGATTATACGAAAAAAGAGAGGACTAAGCCTCTCTTTGCTTCTTTCTGGAACTTATTTCTTTTCCTTGTGGAGGGTCTTCTTCCTGCACTTCGGGCAGAATTTCATGGTCTCCATTTTATTCGGGTGATTCCTTTTGTTGCGGCTGGAAAGGTAGTTTTCGCTTCCGCATTCGCTGCACTTCAGGATCACTTCGTCACGCTTAGATACCGCCATTTGTCACACTTCCTTCTTTTTTTGCCTACGTAGTCTATCATAGTGGTTTTCTAAAATCTACAAGTTTGGTGCGTGATGATTTAGAATGTCCTCGTTATGAGCAAACGCGAGCAAACAAGAACCGTTTCCTTAGGAAAAACCAAGCTTGGCGGCCAGTCGAAGGTCCTCATCCAGTCGATGTGTTCGATCAAGACCAGCCGAATCGAGGAAGTCTCCGCCCAAATCAACCGCTGCGCCGCCCTCGGCGCCGACATCATGCGGCTATCTTGCCTCGATGAAGAGGATGCCAGGGCGTTTAAGCAAATCAAAGAGCGCGTCGCGATTCCTTTGGTCGCCGACATTCACTTCGATTACCGTTTGGCCTTGTTGGCTTTAGAAAGCGGCGTGGAGGCGATTCGCATCAATCCCGGCAATATCGGCTCCCGCGATCGGATTCAAGCCGTCGTGGACGCCGCCAAAGCCCATCATGCCCCGATCCGCATCGGGGTGAACTCCGGTTCGCTCGACAAATCGATCTACGAAGGCAAGCAAATCATCGCCGCCGAATATCTTCTCGCCAGCGCGGCCAAGCACGTCAAAATCCTCGAGGAGCTCGATTTCCATGATATCGTCCTTTCTTTGAAAGGATCCTCGGTCAAAGAGACGATCGACGCCTACCGTTTGGCCAGTGAG
>CADCLZ010000080.1 GCA_902802365.1 uncultured Erysipelotrichaceae bacterium
TGAGTTGGGTTTTGAGTTCCATGGTGTCCCCCTATTGCGATAATTTTATCAATTATGCCGAAGATGACCATAAGTTTATTGGGCGAATCCGCGTTTTCTCATGAACGTAGGTTTGCGGAAATGCCTCGATTCCCGCCAAATGGTGGAATTGGGGGAGGAAACTGCCTAGAATCTTGGAAAAGGCAAGCCTCTGCCGACTTAAGCCAAGGATATGCTAAGAATTGCCGTCGTCGACGATAACCCCCAAGATGCTGAGTCCCTCCAAGAAAGCCTAGGCGAATATTTCGCTTCGCATTCCAAGGAAACGGAGATCCTCATCTACCATAAAGGAGATGAGTTTTTATCCGCTTTCCATTCGGACTTCGACATCATTTTCCTTGACGTCGAGATGCCGGGGATCGATGGCTTCATGGTCGCCGAGAAGATTCGGCAAACCGATCAGAAGACATTGATCATCTTCCAGACCAACATGAGCCAATTGGCCCGCCAGGGCTATCGGTACGCGGCCTTCGATTACATCGTGAAGCCGCTGATCGCCAATGACCTCGCCCTCACGCTCGACCGGGCATTGGCCAATCTTGCCAGCAAGACCGACCGCGTGGTCCTCCTTTTGGATGAGAATAAGCGCAAAACCGCGGTCGGGATCTCCGAAATCGCCTATCTCGACGTCAACGGCCACTACATCACCTTCCACACCACCAAAGGCAATTTTTCGCAATATGGGGTGTTCAAAGTCGTTTTGGAAGAACTCGACTTGCCAGAATATTTCGCCAAATGCAACAATTGCTATGTAGTCAATTACCGCTTCATCGATAAAGTGTTCGCCGATTCGCTTTTGGTCAATGGCGATACGCTCGCGATCTCGCGGTCGCAGAAACGTCAATTCCTCGCTGGCTACATGGCCTTTATTTCCGGAAGGGGCATCTGATGGTTTACTTCAGCATCGGCACATTCATCATGATGTTGGAGATCCTCCTCGGGATCGCGGCTTTCGTCTTCGCCTGCCCCAGGAGGAAATGGTTTTGGATCCGCCTGCCCTTGGCGATCGGAATCGCCTTGACCGCGGCCTATTTCTTCCCGCTCACCAATGAGTTGGCGCACAATAGCGCCTATTCGTTCCTTCGCATCATCTATGTGCTGTCGCTCGCCTTTGGGGCGGTGCTCTTCTGCTTCGACATCAAGCCATTCGTCGCGTTGGTCTTCGTCTCCTCCGGCTATGCCCTCCAGCATATCGGCTACCAGTTCTATTCGATCGCCAACTCGCTCACCCTCAGTTCGATCGTCCGCCAATTCTTCTCCCAGAACCGCCATTTGACCGAATATCTCTTCTGCTTCACCGCCACGGTCCTCGGCTTCTTGATCCTTGGCATCCGCTCGGCGAAGATGAAGTTCTATCAGCGTTATGACTGGCGGATGAGCGTCATCGCCGTCATCACCATCTTCATCTGCTGCGGCGCTTCCCGTTTGATCCGCCTGATCCCCAACGTGCGGACCGGCGGCGTCGAAAGCGCCTTCTTCTCGATGCTTTGCTGCATCCTCGCTTTGATCATCCAGTTCACGATGTGGGACCTCGCCAATGTCAAGGTCTCCAACATCGTCACCACCCAACGCCTCCTCCAAGAGCAGAAGCAATACGCGGAGAACAAAGAGTTCATGGAGACCCTCAACGTCCGCATCCACGACATCAAGCATCTGCTCAAGGACTATGAAGGCGAGCTCCCGAAAGAATACATCGATTCCTTCCGCAAGGAATTCGACTTCTACGACAACCGCTTCGTGAGCAACAACCCGAGCCTCGACGCCCTTTTGACCCGCTTCGTCTACAGCAACATGCACAAAGGCGTGACGATCAAGTTCATCGGCGACAGCGCCCTCCTGGACTTCATGGACGAGCTCGACCTCATCGTCTTATTCGATAACGCGGTCGGGAACGCGATCGAGGCGGTCTTAAAGCTCGACCGCTCCAAACGCACCATCACGATCCTCGTCGACAAGAAAGGCAACCTCGCCTCGATCGTCTTCTTGAACTACTTCGACGGCCAATTGAAGCTAGAAGGCAATCTGCCGGTTTCCAAGAAGAAAGAAGGCGCCTTCTTCGAACATGGCTTCGGGATGAAGAGCATCCGAAACGTCGCGAAGAAATACGGCGGCGAGATGTCCTTCTTCACCGCCAATGGGGCCTTCCATCTCAACGTCTACCTCTTCGATCCCCGGAACCAATAGGGATATCAAAAAACGATCGCGGCCGGCTCGGTCGCTTTCTTTTTGCCGATTATTCTGTATTTCGTGCAAGTCATTCTAGCGCGATTGTAATCGCTTACATCGTTTTCGTATCATCACAGCTACATCAACAGGAGGTCAATAAAGAATGTTGAAAACAAATGCTCTTTTCCGGGGCATAACCGCCGTTGGTGCTTTTGGTTTGGCCCTCTCGGTCTACGCGAGTGGGTTGCTCGAGACCAACAAAGTCATGGTCGACCAAACCTTGGGTACCAAATCGACGATTATCGTCACGGAAGAAGACGACAGCACCCTCTTCACCGACTATGTGCCGGATGAAGACCTGATGACCGATGGGAAGATCGATCCCGCCAAGTGGGATCAGGCCCACAAGAACGCCGCGGTCAAGCTCCAGGAAGAAGGCACCGTTCTCCTCAAGAACGCCAACAACGCCCTTCCGATGGCCAAGAACGCGAAGGTCTCTCTCTTCGGCACCCGTGGGATCAACCTCTATCAGCCGTTGATCGACAACGGCTTCGAAGTCAACCCCACGCTGAAGGCTGCCTACGGCACTCGTGCCAGCACCACATCCCCTGGCTACGCCAACAACAAGATGCCTTACAAACTATTCGATCAGAAAGAAGTCAGTAAGGAAACCTTGCTCAGCAAGAATGCCGCCCTCGAAGATAGCTTCGAAGAATATGGCGACGCCGCCATCGTCGTCTTCGGCCGTCAGAACGCCGAAGGCGCCGACTACAAGAAAGGCGCCGACGCGGTCGCGCCCAGCAACGAAGCCCGCAACTCCTTGGCTTCCACCAAGCAGGAACGTGGGATCATCGACTGGGTCACCGAGAAATTCGACAAGGTCATCGTCTTGATCGAGACCGTCTCCCCGATGGAAGTCGGCTACCTCAAGGACAACCCCAAAGTCCAGGGCATCCTCTATGTCGGCCTCCCCGACAACTACGGCTCCTCGGCCAAAGGCATCTACAATGTCTTGACCGGCTCCGTCAGCCCGTCCGGCGGCCTCTATGACATCTATGCTTCCCATAGCGAATCCAGCCCGGCCATGGTCAACATGGGCCTGTATGAATTCAGCAACAAGGACGATGTCAAATTGGTCCAGGACAAGAGCCTCTTCGGCCGCGGCGCTAAGCTCACCACCGAGAAGGTTCAGGCCCTCATCGCCCTCCAGAAGGAGCAGGGCACCGGCCGTATCGACACTTCGTCCATCGGCACCGGCGGCACCGACTTCGGCTTCTATAACTACTTGATCGAATCCGAAGGCGTCTACGTTGGCTATCGTTACTACGAGACCCGTTACGAAGACTGCGTCCTCAACCAGGGCAACGCCAAATCCGCCAAAGGCATCTTCGATTCCACCGGTTCCGCCTGGAACTATGCCGAGGAAGTCGACTACGGCTTCGGCTTCGGCCTCAGCTACACCACCTTCGATTTCGAACTTGGCAACGTGAACATTGAGGCCAACGGCCACCACGAGAAACTCGCGAAGTTCAACGTGACCGTCAAGAACACCGGCAACGTCGCCGG
>CADCLZ010000081.1 GCA_902802365.1 uncultured Erysipelotrichaceae bacterium
GCGGAACTTCCCCGAATGGTATGCGACCTTCGGCGTGAAGGAAAGCGACCAAATGTACATCGCCCCGGAGAAGCGGGTCACCATCTGGTAAAAAAAGAGCCACCCAATCGGGTGGCTTTCTTTCTTATTGCTTCGCTTCGCCGAAGAAGTTGCGCGAAGCGTATTTCTTGGCGTGGAGGAAGCGGTGGAATGCCTTGGCGTTGGTCAGCCATTCGAAGCAGACGCCGTTGTTTTGGTTGGCGGCGATCTTCTTGGCGAAGAAGGAAGCGACCACATCGGGGTAATCCCCGAGGATGCTATAGACTTTCTTGACTTTCTCCGGGAGCTCCATCGTCGTCTTGTCTTCATTGGCGTGCGTGACGAAATTGGTGATCATGATGCCGGGAGAGAGGCGGCCGATCAGGACATTGGCCTGCAGCTCCTCGGACTCTTTGGCCAACGCGCGGCTGAAGTGGGTGAGGCCCCTTTTCGAAGTGCCATACGCATTTAGGCCCATCCGGAAGGCATCGTTGGAGCCAAAGCCGTCGATGGTGTAGATCTGGCCAAACCCTTGTTCCTTCATCCTTTTGAAGGCGATCAAGGAGCCGAGCATCGCCCCCTTTAAGTCGACGTTAAGGAGGAGGTCGATTTCTTTTTTCTCCAGTTCATAGAGGGGGACCATGCGTTGGTTGACCCCGGCGTTATTGACGAAAACGGATACCTCGCCGAACGCTTTTTGGGTCTCTTCATAGAGGTTTTCGAGGTCCGTTTTGGAGGCTACGTTGGCCTTGATGGCGATGATATGGGCGTCGGGAAAAGCCTCCTCCAGGGTCTTTTTGGCGTTTAAGAGCAATTCTTCGTTGATGTCGCTTAACGCGATCCCATACCCATAGGGGATCATCGCTTTGGCGAGTTCATAGCCCAGCCCACGGGCGCTTCCGGTGATGACGATCGATTTCATATGCTTCCTTCTTTCGCCTGACATTATAGGGTGTTTCGTCGGAGAATGGGCAGTGGGGAAAGAAACTTTCCTACGGAAATACGATTTTTTAGCACTCACCTCTTGAAAGTGCCAAAAAAGTAACTATTATGTTTCTCGAACCTAGCGAAGGAGGAAATTACATGATCAAACCATTAGGCGAATACGTCCTGCTCGAAAAGGCCCCCAGCGAAAAGAAGGTGGGCGCGCTTGTTTTGGCCACGGAGAAGAAAGAAGGGAACCGCGGCACCGTCGTCGCCATCGGCGAAGGCAGATATAACGAAAAAGAGAACATCATCGTCCCGATCAAGAACCTTAAGGTCGGCGATCAGGTCATCTACCGCGACTATAGCGGAACCGATTACGAAGAAGACGAGAAGAAATATCTTTTGATCAAGGCCGAGGATATCCTCGCGGTGATCGAATAAGGAGAAGCGCAACATGGCAAAGGAAATCATTTTGGGCAAAGAAGCCCGCGATAAGATGCTCGCCGGCGTCGACGAACTGGCCGACACCGTCAAATTGACCCTCGGTCCGAAGGGCCGTAACGTCGTCCTCGACAAAGGCTATGGGAGCCCGCTCATCACCAATGACGGCGTCACCATCGCCCGCGAGATCGAACTCAAGGACGCCTACATGAATATGGGCGCCAAACTCGTCTACGAAGTCGCCAATAAGACCAACGATACCGCCGGCGATGGCACGACCACCGCGACCTTGTTGGCCCAGAACATCATCCACCGCGGGATCGATGCCGTCGAAAAAGGCGCCAACCCCGTCTTGGTCAGAAAAGGCATCGAGAAAGCCGGGAAAGCGGTGGCGGAGGAACTCTTGAAGATCAGCCGCCCGATCGATACCAACGAAGACATCAAATCGGTGGCCACCATCTCGAGCGGCGACCCCGAAATCGGCAAGCTCATCGCTGAAGCGATGGAGAAAGTCGGCAAAAACGGCGTCATCTCCGTCGATGACTCCAAGGGCATCGATGACGAACTCACGATCACCCAAGGCCTCGAATTCGACAAAGGCTACATCTCCCCCTATATGGTGAGCGACCGCGAGAAGATGGTCGCCGAGCTCGATGATCCCTTGCTCTTTGTCACCGATCAGAAGATCTCGAACATCAATGACATCGTCCCGCTCCTGAATGCGGTCATCGAAAGCCACAAAGGCCTATTGATCATCGCCGATGACCTTGATGCCGACGTCACCTCAACCTTGGTCCTCAATAAGCTCCGCGGCACCTTCAACGTCGTCGCGGTCAAGGCCCCGGAATTCGGCGACGCCCAGAAGAACGCCCTCCAGGATATCGCCATCACCACCGGCGCGCGGTTCTGCTCCAAGGACCTCGGCGTCCAGCTCAAAGACGTTACCATCGAAGACCTTGGCAAAGCCAAGAAGGTCATCGTCAAGAAAGACAAGACCACGATCGTCGGCGGCGAAGGGAGCAAGAAGGAGATCAACGATCGCATCAACGAGCTCCAGCAGCAGCATCAAATCGCCACCAGCGAATACGATAAGAAGGCGTTGGCCAAGCGCATCGCCAAACTAAGCGATGGCGTGGCCGTCCTTAAAGTCGGCGCGCTCACCGAAAGCGAGCTCAAAGAGAAGAAGCTCCGCATCGAAGACGCGCTCAACGCGACCAAAGCGGCGGTCGCCGAAGGCATCGTCGTCGGCGGTGGCGCCGCCCTCGCCGAAGTCTATAAGGCCCTCAGGGAAACCCTCACCGACGAAGACACCGATGTCCAAAAGGGCATCAACGCGGTCCTCGAATCGCTTTATAGCCCGCTTCGCCAGATCGCCAAGAACGCCGGTTTCGACCCGCGCGAAATTGAAGAAGAGCAAAGAGAGGTCGAGGAGAACATCGGCTTCGACGCCAAGAACGGCCAGTGGGCCGATATGTTCGAGAAAGGCATCGTCGATCCGACCAAAGTCACCCGCAGCGCGATCTTAAACGCTTCGAGCATCTCCGCCCTCTTCGTCACCACCGAAGGCGCGGTCACCGAGATCAAGGAAGACAAACCCGCTCCCGCTCCCGATATGGGCGGCGGCATGTATTGATCCAAACCCTTTAGGGCGCCTCCCCGCGAGGCGCCTTTTTCTTCCTAACAAGGAAGGAAGCAAGTAGAATATCCCCATATGATCACCCAGATTTATTCCATCCACGACATCGAAGAGGCCAAGATGTGCCTTGAAGCGGGGGCCGAGCATATCGGCGTCGCCCTCGACACCGGTTTTCGCTGTCCGCGCGAGGTCGACCTAGAAACCCTCCAAGCGATCTATGCCTATATCGGGGATCGGGCGAAGAAGGTGTTGATCATCGTCTCGCTCGATGAGGAGCCGGTTCTTCGTTTTGCGAAGATCCTCCGCCCCGACATCGTCCATATCTGCGGGAACGAATATGAAGCCAGCCCTGAGCTTGCCAAAAAGCTCAAAGAGCTTCTGCCCGGGGTTGAATTGATGCAGGCGATCGGGATCCCAACCCCCGATATGTATGAGAAGGCCAAATACTTCGCGGGGTTCTGCGACTATCTGATCCTTGATTCGATCGATCCCAAGATGACCTCGATCGGGGTCGCCGGCGTCACCCATGACTGGGGGATGGATAAGAAGATCGTCGAGGAAGTCGCCCCATGCAAGGTGATCATGGCAGGGGGTCTGGGCCCGGATAACGTCTATGAGGCGATCAAAACCGTGCGTCCCTATGGGGTGGATAGCTTCACCAAAACCAGCGATAAGCTCCCTGGTGGCGATAGCAAAAAGAACCCCGAGAAGATTAAGGGATTCGTCGAGG
>CADCLZ010000082.1 GCA_902802365.1 uncultured Erysipelotrichaceae bacterium
CGGAAGCATAACCGAAATCTTCACATAACTGGAAACTGATGGCTACGACACAAAAGTATAACAGGGCATCCATCCAGGTCAGGTGTTCTTCCTTCTTCATAAAGATCCTGGCTCCCAGGAACTTGAAGATCTCCTCGACGAGCGGGGTCAGTTTATAGTGCGGCGCGGTATAGCCCGGCCGATCGCTGAACACGGAATCGGAGAGGAGGACAAGGGTCTGCTCCTCGGCGAGCTTGGCGATCATGTTCATATCGTGGAGATAGGCGGGAAGCGCGGCGTTCTCGACGACGAAATCGCCGGTGAAGACGATATTGCCTAGATCGGTCCAGATCGCGATGCCGCTGCTGTCGGCGATGTTATGGGCGGTGTGGAAATAGGTGATCTTCCGCCCGGCGACATGGAACACCGAGCTCGGCTTCACCGGATGGAGGTCGTACATGTTCTCGTCGCGGTTGACGTGATGGGTGAACATCTGGAGCATCGTGAGGGTGACCTTCGAGCCGTAAACCGGCGCCGGGCACTGCTCATAGAAAAAGGCGAGCGCCCCGGTCTGGTCGTCGTGGCCATGGGTTAAAAAGTAAGCCCTGATGCGGTCTTTGTTCTCTAAAAGGTAGTCGTAATTCGGAATGATATAATCGATGCCCGGCATGGTGCGATCCGGGAAGCGGACCCCGCAATCGACGACGAAAATGTCATCGTTGATCTCGACGACGGTGCAGTTCTTCCCGTCTTCGTCGAGGCCGCCGAGGGCAAAGATTCGGATTTTATCGCTCATAAAGAAACCTCCTTATGGTAGAGATGGATCAAACGCCGATTTCTAAGGCCATGATCGGCTCATGGGTGGACAGATTCTGAACCTGGATCCTGGTATCGCTCATAAGAGCATAAGAGGGTTCGCTCCCCTGCTTGGGGAAGCTGATCGAACCCGGGTTCAAATAAATGACCCCATCGGCTTGCTTCAGCATCGGCACATGGGTATGGCCGAACATCAGGATATCGCCGCGCGAGACGTTGACGAGGTTGCTGGTGAGCAGATCGCCATGGATAAGATCGCAGCGGTAGCCGCATAGATACATCTGCCGGCTATCCTTGAGCGGGAAGCGCAGCAGCTCTTCG
Organism: uncultured Erysipelotrichaceae bacterium; assembly: GCA_902802365.1. Lineage (GTDB taxonomy): Bacteria > Bacillota_I > Bacilli_A > RFN20 > CAG-826 > Alloenteromonas. The sequence continues at coordinate 1,117 of CADCLZ010000082.1, forward strand.
TCGATCCGCGAATCGCAGTTCCCGCGGATGCCGATGATGATGTTGGCATAGCGGTTCAAGAGGTTCGCGCAGCCCATCGGATCGTAATCTTCCGGAACGCCATTGCGCGGACCGTTATAGAGGAAATCGCCTAAGAGGATGACCTTGTCGGGAGCGAAGAGGTCCACCGCGTGGAGAAACTCGCGCAAACGCGTTATGCGGCCGTGGATATCGCTGGCGACCATGATCTTCATCGACTATTGGAGGATCTCCCTGGTGGCGACGATGTCGGAGCCCGTCCCGCAGACATTCTGGATGACGACGTCGCCGATATGGACGGGGCATTTGAGGCTGATTTTGTTGATCTCGGCCATGATGTCGAAGATCTTCTCCTTCGGGATCGGATCCTTGGTCTTGACCGGGCAGACGGCCAATTCGTGGCTATCGATCTTGACGGTGCTCGTCACGATCCTGGTCGGATGGGTGACCTCGGCTTTGCCGTAGTTGACGCCCCGAAGGCACTTATTGCCGGTGACGTTCAGGTCTTTGTCGACGTGAAGGCGGCAGCCATTGGGGCACATAATGCAGATCAAATCGTATTCTTTTTCCATTTTATTTGGCCTCCTTCTGAACAAGCGAGACGGTTAATAAACCGGTGTTGGAAGTGAAGAGTTCCTTCTTAAGCGGGGTGATCTCCATCTCGGAGGGGATGATGGTTTGCTTATAGATCCTACGGATCGTCTCGCCGTTGAATTTGAATTCGAGGTAGACGTCCTTGCTCGGCTTCCGGACGCGGAATTTGATCGGGACCACCGCTTCGGCATTCGCCAAATCGATCTCGCAGGGCACGGTATAGCCAACGCCATCGCCAGGCTCGACTTTGATGAGTTCTTCGTGGCGCGGGAGCTTGCCATCGAGATATTGGGCGGCCGCCTTGCCGGCGACTTTGGCTTCCTCGACGACGTTATCCGCCAAGTCGTGGACGTGGAGGACGTTGCCGCAGGAGAAGAGGCCATCGAGCTTGGTCTCCATATGCTCATTGACCCAGGCGCCCCTGCTTCTCGAGGTCGGGAGGCCGATGTGGTTCAAGAGGTTGTTGTACGGGATCAAGCCGATGGAGAGCATCAAGGTATCGCATTCGAAGGTCATCTCGGTGCCGGGGATCGGCTGCATATGGTCGTCGACCTTGCTGATCTCGATCTTCTCAAGGTGCGATTTGCCATAAACGCGCGAGACGGTATGGGAGAGATAAAGCGGGATGTTATAGTCTTCCAAGCATTGGACGATATTACGGTTCAAGCCGTTGGAATAAGGCATGAGCTCGGCTACGCCGAGGACTTTGGCGCCCTCTAAGGACATGCGGCGGGCCATGATGAGGCCGATGTCGCCAGAGCCCAAGATGAAGACGCGCTTGCCGACGAGATAGCCATATTCATTCATATAGAGCTGGGCCTGACCCGCGGTGATGACGCCGGCGGGGCGATCGCCGGGGATGCCGATCGCGCCGGCATTCCTCTCATAGCAGCCCGCGCTCATGATGATCGCCTTGGCTTTGACCTGAACGAAGCCATCTTCGCGGTTGGTATAGGAAACGACCTTGTCTTTGGTGAGGTCGGTGACGAACGAATTGAGGACGTATTCGATGTGGCGTTCTTTGACTTCGTCAACCAGGCGGCTGAAGAACTCAGGGCCGGTCAGCTCCTCTTTGAATTCGTGGAGGCCGAAGCCGTTATGGACGCACTGGTTGAGGATGCCACCCAAGAACGGTCCCTTTTCGACGATCAGGATATCGCGGACGCCCGCGTCATAGGCGCTTACGGCCGCCGCAAGGCCCGCCGAACCACCGCCGATGATCAACAAATCTTTCTGTTTCATTATTTGCTCTCCTTGAGGATGATGTTGCTGCCGTCTTTGTCATAGAGGATCTCCATCGGCGAGACGCCGCGCTTTTGGGCGAGGAGCATCAGGACATGGGGCTGGCAGAAGCCGCCTTGGCATTTGCCAAAGCCGGCGCGGGTGCGCTTTTTGACCGCTTTGATGGTGAGGCAGGGAAGCGAGCGGGACAAAACGTCCTCGATCTCGCCGAGCGAGACCTGTTCGCAGTTGCAGATGATCTCGCCGTAATTGGGGTGCTCTCGCACGAACTTCGCGCGTTCTTCCTCCCCCATCGGTTTGACTTTGATATAGGGCTTGATCTTCGGATTGAAGGATTTCTTCTCTTTGAGCGGGAGGACCTTCCGGACCAACTCCTCCACCACGTATTCGCCGATCGCCGGGCTCGAGGCGAGGCCGGGGCTTTCGATGCCGGCGACGTTGATGAAGTCGGCGTATTTCTTGCTCGGCTCGATGATGAAATCATGGGTGCTCGGGGTCGCCCTTAAGCCGGAGAAGACGCGGATCTGCTCATAGAAGGGGATATTGGGAACCATTCTGCTGGCTTGGGATCTGACATCCTTCAAGGTCGGCGCGTCGGTGGAAAGATCGTCTTTGTCATCGACGAATTCGCTGCTGGGGCCGACCAGATAGTCGCCGGAGGAAGTCATCGTGACCAAGATGCCTTTGCCCTTTTCGCTAGGAAGCGGGAAGAGGACGTGATTCACGAAGCCGGGGGCGAAATGGTCGAGGTTTTCTGGGATGGATCGACCATTCGATCGGCTCGATCATCTTGGCGATCTCTTCGGCGAATAAGCCAGCCGCGTTCACGACGACTTTGGCTTCGTGGACGCCTTTATTGGTTTTGACCACAAAGTGGTCATTGACTTTCTCGATGGCTTCCACCGCTTCGCCTAAGGAGAGCTCGACGCCATTATCGAGGGCGTTCTCCATGCAGTGGGCGACGAGGGTGAAGCAGTTGACGACGCCCGCGGTCGGGCAAAGCAAAGCGCCTTTCACCTCAGGGGTGATGTTCGGCTCCATCTTCTTGACTTCCTCCGCGCTCAATAATTGGGTCGGAACCCCATTTTGCTCGCCGCGCTTGGCAAGTTCTTTGAGCACTTCGATTTGCGCATCTTCCACCGCGACGGTCAAAGAGCCGACCGGGAGGAATTCGACGTCGAGGTCTTTGCAGACTTGCGGGAACAGCTTATTGCCCGCCACATTGAATTTCGCCTTTTTGGTCCCGGGCAGCGGGTCATAGCCGGAATGGACGATCGCGGAGTTGGCCATCGAGGTCTCGTTGCCGACGTCGTTCTCTTTCTCCAAGACCAAAACATTCAGTTCGTACTTCGCAAGG
>CADCLZ010000083.1:0-3715 GCA_902802365.1 uncultured Erysipelotrichaceae bacterium
CCGAATTCCTCTCGGTCATGGAAATGCCGAATACCCTCGAATGGAACATCGACATCATCTCCTCCAAAGACCCCAACGACCCGAAGCACATCGTCGAAGGCAAGCTCCACATCGAGCAGAACATCTGGTTCATCGGCACGGCGAACAACGACGACTCGACCTTCACGATCACCGATAAGGTCTACGACCGCGCGATGTCGCTGTTCTTCGATAACAAAGGCATCCCCTTCGATTTCGAGCACGCCGACGCGATGCCGATGCCCTATGAATACCTAAACGGCCTGTTCACCAAAGCCAAGCAGGATTATCCGCTCTCCCAGAAGACGAAGGATCGCTTCGCCGACCTCGATGACTTTGTCATCGCCAACTTCAAATTGGCGTTTGGCAACCGTATCTTGAAGCAGATGGAATCCTTCTGCCCGTGCTATGTCGCCTGCGGCGGCACCGAGCTTCAGGCCGTCGACTACATCTTCGAGAGCAAGATCCTCAAGAAGTTCGAGGTCTTGAACGTCGCCTTCATGCGCGACCAATTGCTCGCCCTCGATAAAGAATTGAGCAACCTCTTCGGCAAGAACGAATTCAAGAAATCCCGCGCGAAGATCGCCGGATTCCTCAAAGCCCAAGGCTGATAGAAAGGGTTTTCGATGGCGAAGAAAGTCCCATTAAAACCCATCCGCGACCTCTACCTCAAAAAGATTGATTCCCTAAAAGGGAATAAGAACTATGAGGGTCTTTTGGCTTACCTCAAGGAGAATGGCGAAAACTACGTCATCCACCGCGCGAGGAACGAGACCCGCCATTTCGATATCGAGTGGATCAATGAGCTCGATAAGGGCCTGCAGGCGATCGACCGCATCATCGCCGCCCCGAAAACCTTCATCAAGGAAAACGCCCAGGTCGTCTTGGCCGGTTTGGCCAAGCGCGTCTCTTCGGCCTCGGTCATCCACCTCGCTTCCCATAGCCAATTCGTCCGCGGCTTCGACGAGGAGGGGAACGTCATCCCCGAGAAGATCCTTTCGATCTCCTCGGAAGATAACTATCAGACCTACGAGAACCGCTTCATCATGTCGCTCATCATGAAGCTATCGATCTTCGTCGCCAACCGTTATAACTTCATCAAGACCCATGGCGAGGCGTGGAACAGCAACGTCCTTTTGATGCATAGCAAGATCGTCCTCGACGGCGTCACCTACGAAATCGATAACCGCGTGCGCTTAAGCGAGCCCTCCGAAGACTACCGAGACCGCGAATATAACCAAGAGCTCCTCGACAAGATCCAGCTCTTCTCCGACCGCGTCATGTTCTATCTCGGCTCACCGTTCATGAAGAAGATGAAGGAGGCCAAACCGGTCCATAACCCGATCGCGATGACCAACATCCTCGCCAAGAACCCCGAATACCACGCGGCGTTGAAGCTGTGGCGGTTCTTGGACCGTTATACCCAGTTGGGCGTCGACTTCTCCGTCGACGAGGGCAACGTCCCGTTCACCGACCAATATTACGATGAGGCGATGAACCTCCTTTTGGGCAACCTTTTGACCTTGGACGCCAAACAGGTCGATTCGATCGCCCTCCACGAAGACGAGCTCGAGAACGTTAAGAAGAAGACCTTCGTCCCGAGGACCCTCAATAACATTGAGGATATCGCCTTCTTAAACGGCAAATTCCAATATGAGCAATACCCGCATATCAAAGAAGCCTACGAGAAGCTGATCCGCAACAAGGAAGAAGAGCCTTTGGCCCCGACCCCGGAAGAGGCGAAGTTCATGCGCGAGCAGGAGCAAGACGCCCAGCGCGATATGGTCATCTATGCCCGCGACATCCACGAGACCCAGGAGCGGTATCGCGACCGCGCGGCGCGTGCCGAGGACCGCAAGATGATGGAAGGCCGTCAGTTCTTCCAGGAATTCTGGGAAGCCGAGAAGAAGCGCCTCGACGAAATCGAGGCCGCCGATAAGGCCAACCGCGAATACGAAGAAGAGCTCCTCGCCGAGCTCCGCGCCAAGCAGAGCCAGCGTTACGAAGACCTCCTGCTCGATGAAGAGAAGCGGCGGGTGATGGAGGAAGCCCTCCATGACCGCATGGTCGAAGACGCGGCTTTGGGCCGCCCCGAAAGCGCCTCCGAAGACATCCAAGTCCCCGAGACCACCGAGCCCGGCGATTTCTTCTACCAAGACGTCCCGTATGGCGAATTCAGAGCCGGTGAGATCACCGACGAGCACCCCGATGTGCCGGAATTCGTCGAAGACGAAGAACCCCCCGCCAAGGAGGAGATCCGCGAGATCGAGGAAGCGGGGGACATCCTCGAAGAGGAAAGACGCGAAGAAGAACCCGCTTTGGAAGCCAAACCCGAAGGCGAAGAAGCCGTCCAAGAAGAGCAGCCCCAGCAAGAAGCCGTTCAAGAATCCGCCTCCGAAGAGGCGCCTTCTGAAGAAGCCGCTCCCTTAGAAGCGGCGGAAGAAAGCAAAGAGCAGCATCTCGCCGAAGCGCCCGATCAGCTTTCCTTCTTGGTCAACAAGGCATTGCGTTTGGCCAAGAAAGCCGTCAACAAGACCAGCGACCTCGACCGCAAGGACGAGCTTGGCCAATATAAGAAAGAGACCGCCGACGGCAGCGAGGTCTATGAATTCACCCTCTCCGATTCCAAGAACGCAGCCGAGCGCATGGAAAATCAAGAAGCCCTCGAGGACGCCCTTTTGGAAACCGTCCAAAAAGGCGGGGTGGAGCAGATGCCAGAGCCCAAAAAGCCCGAGCAGCCCAAAGTCTCCGAAGACCGCATCGCCCGCGCGATGCGCCTGGCCATGGAGGCCCTCCGCATGAGCCGCGAAGAAGGGGCGGAGATCAAGGGCAAGAAGAAGGTCGACGAAAACGGCAACATCAGCTACGAATTCAATCTCAAGGATATTGAGAACTCCCATAAAAAGGATTGAGGATGAAGAAGGAAACCGAAAGCGAAAAGGAAATCGAGGAAGAGCCGAAAAGGAAACGGATCGGCTCGATGGTCGCCGACGCGCTGCTCGGCGTTTTGGTCATCGCCCTTTTGGCCCTGCAGATCGATATCATCGTGACTTCGAGGCAAAACCATGGGGTGCCGAGCATCTTCGGCTATAGCTTCATGAAGATCCTCACCGACTCGATGGACGGCCCCGAGGACGACCGTTTGCTTTTGACCTATAAAAAAGACATGCCAAGCGCCGCTTCCAAAGAAGTGGACCCCCTCAAAGAGACCAGGAAGGTCCAGGAAGTCTTCCCGCTTAATTATGAGCATCTAGAAGAAGCGAAGGCGGAGTTCGACTACGGCTATCTGATCAAAAACGGCCCCTTATTCCTCCATGTCGACACCGGCATCGTCATTCAGAAGGTTGATTTCAAAGAAATCATGCCAGGCGACGTCATCACCTTCCTTTACGATATCAACATCGGCGGGGCGGTCTATAACGATGAGCCGACCAGCCATAGAGTCATCGAGATCAACCACGAAGCGGGCACTTTGTCTTGCTTTGGCGACAACAACATGCCTTATGGCGGCTCCAGGATGGCTTATTATTCCGACCCTTCCCAGCGCAACGACATCGTCAAAGCCGACGTCTTGGGCAAAGTCATCTCCGCCAGCGATGGGCTGGGGTCGGTGCTCGGCATCACCCAGAATACCTGGTTCTTGCCGGTGATGATCTTGATCCCATTGCTTTTGATCGGCGGCATCAGCGCCTTCGAC
>CADCLZ010000083.1:3751-5646 GCA_902802365.1 uncultured Erysipelotrichaceae bacterium
CCATCTGGAACGCAAGAAGGAGAAAGACGAGCTTGCCGCGGCGATCGCCGCCGCCGGGATCGACGCCAACGACGAGGTCGCGGTCGAGACCTTCACCACCCGCTACCTTGCTAAGCGCGAGATCCAGATGGAATTGGAGATAGAGAAGGAGAAGCAGAAGGAGATCTTCCGCCAGGCGTTTGAGGAAGAGAAGAAGAAACTCAAGGCCCAAGGCGGGGAAGAAGACCCGTTCGAGAAGATCAAACGCGAGGAGAAACAGCGTCTGCGCGCCGAATTGAAGAAAGAAGCTTCTTCTAAAGAAGAAGATCCCGAAAAGGCTGCCTTGATCGCCAAGATCAAGGAAGAGGAGAAAGCCAAACTCCGGGCCGCGATGAAAGCCAAGGAGCAGAAAAAAGCCCCGAAAGTTGAAGAAGAAGACGAAAAAGCAAAGCTTTTGGCTAAAATAAAAGAAGAAGAGAAGGCCAGGATCAAGGCCGAGCTTTTGGCGAAGGAAAGGGGGATGAAGGATGAAGCGTAAGCATAGCAACCGCGAAATCATCGCCGTCACCTATCGCCGCCTGAAGGCTTTCTTCTATTTCTCTGCGGTGATGGTCGTCCTTGGCCTTGCCGCCAACGGCGTCTTCTTTGCCCTGGCGATCTTCGGGCAGCGCGCCTTCACCGAGGTGGAGTGGTATCTGGTCCTCACTTCGGAAGCCATCGCTTTGGCTTTCGGCATCATCTTCGTCTTCTCCTATCGCCGGATCCGCGTCCTTGAGGTTCAATTGGCCGCGACCGCGCCATTCTTCTCCAGGTCGCTTTACATCTGGCCAAAAGATCTTTTTGAATCCAGTGGCGCGCGCTTCCTCAACAAAAAGAAGATCGGCTTGATCGTGAGCCTTCATATCCGCGGCCTCGAAAGCGAAATCGTTTCCTTCTATGGCCAGGAAGAGCTGAAGGCGATCAACACCTATATCTTTGAGGCGATCCAGAAGCATTTCGAGGATGGGAGCCGCTACCATTACGGCTTCACGATGATGAATGACATCCTGATCCTTTCCGCCGGCCAGGATCAGACCGAGTTCTACAAAGAAGTCTCCTCGCTCACCGAGGACATCTTGGCGAGGATCTCCGAGACCGGCAAGGTCGTCAACATCTCGATCCTTTATGGCGGCGCCTTCTACCGCAAGGGCGATTCGATCCGCGAAGTGGTGGACCATGCGATCGCCGCCAGCCGCTTCAACGAAGGCAGCCGCTTCTCCAACGAAGTCGCGCTTTATAGCGAAGAGCAGAAAGATGCCGCCGACTCCGAGAAGTCGATGCCTTCCGAGATCATGGAAGGGATCGCCAAAGAGCAGTTCCAGATCTATTATCAGCCGAAGTTCGATCTCAATGAGAAGAAGTTCCTCGGCGCTGAAGCCTTGGTCAGATGGAACCATCCGACCCGCGGCCTTTTGCCGCCTTCCTTCTTCATTCCCTTCTCCGAAAGAAGCGGCCTCATCACCGTGCTCGACCACTATATCTTCGAACGCGTCATGTCCGATATGGAGAAATGGCTCGCCCAAGGCGAGTATGTCCCGAGGGTCTCGATCAACATCTCGAGGAGGACCATCTACGACAAAGGCGTCATCCGCTTCTTGAAAGAAGCCGCCGTCCGTCATCACGTTCCGCCGAGTCTCCTTTCCCTGATGTCAGTCAGAATCCGCCTTTTCCTGTCCCAGACCGCAAAATAGCCGCATCCGTTGCCGCACCGCCAGTCAAAATAGTCCCGTCCCGGCCTTCCGTACCGTTCGAGCACTGCCATCACCGTGCCGCCGTGCACGACGAAGACGACCGGCCCGCCCGCCTGTCCGTCCGCGAAACGATCCATGACGCGGAGAAAGGCGCCGGCGCACCGGTCCGTGAAATCCGCGCGGCTT
>CADCLZ010000084.1 GCA_902802365.1 uncultured Erysipelotrichaceae bacterium
GAAACGTTATCCGCGCGATTGGGCGGAAATCACCAAGCATCCTCTGTGAAACCTTTTCCATCGTTTCACGGATTGCTACAATTAATTCCATGAGCAAGATCATCGCGATCGCGAATCAAAAAGGCGGGGTGGGAAAAACCACGACCGCGATTAACCTTTCGGCCGCGCTTTCCCATTTCGGCAGGAAGACGCTTTTGATCGATTTGGACCCCCAGGGCAATGCCGGGAGGGGCTTAGGGATCGATGTGAACTCCGAGCCGAACAACATTTATGCCGTCCTGGCTGGCAAATTGAATATCACACAGTCGATTATCTCGACGCATTTCGATGGTTTGGATATTATCCCAAGCAACCTCTCTTTGGCGCAGTTCGAAGCGGAAAATAGAGGGGGCGTTGATCCGTTTTCCGTGTTGAAGAAAGCCCTCCAAACCCTGCCAAAAGGCCGCTATGACTACCTTATTCTCGATTGCCCGCCCAGTTTGGGGCTTTTGACGCTTAATGCCTTGAATGCCGCGGATTCTGTTTTGATCCCGGTCCAATGCGAATACTTTGCGATGGAAGCGGTGGCCGCGATCCTTTCCAGCGTCGCCAAAGTCCAACGCGAATGGAATTCGAGGCTCACAATCGAGGGTTTCCTGCTCACGATGTATGACCCGCGCACGACGCTTGGGACCGAAATCCAATCGCAGGTCAGGAAAGCCTTCAAAGAGAACACATTCTTGACCGTGGTTCCTAGGAATCAATCGGTGGCTGAAAGCCAAGGGCATCAGATGCCCGTCACTTCCTTCCGGCCCAATAGCCAAGGCTCTTCTGCCTATTTCAGCTTGGCCAGAGAGGTCATGGATCATGAAGGCCACTAAGAAAAAGAAGATCTTGAAGGAAGATTTATCTTCCTTGATTCAAAAATTCTCCCAGAACGACGTCATCGCCGAGATGGAGAAAGAGTATGCGAATCGTCCGACTCTTTCGATTTCCGCCTCGCAGATCGATGATTCGCCGTTTTTAAAACGAGCGAAGGTCCCGGAGAAAACCTTGGCCCGCTTTGCGGAAGCCATCGAAAGCAGGGGGATCTTCGCCCCTCTGATCGTTCGGCCCAAGCTTTCGCATTATGAGCTGATCCTTGGCCGCAAAAGGTTCCAAGGCGGCAAACGCGCCAACCTTCAGGAGTTCCCTTGCATCGTTCGCGAGTTCTCGGACGAAGAAGTTCTTTTGATGCTTTTGGCCGATGTCCGCGACCAAAGGGATGCCAACATGGTGGAGATGGCTCTCATTTATGAGAGACTCGCCGATGATTTTGGCTACCGCCAACAGACTTTGGCGGAGTTATCGCATCAATCTCGCAGCCAAATCACCAATACCTTAAGGCTTCTTTCCCTCCCATATGAGGTGATTGACGAAGTATCTTTAGGCACCCTCTCTTATGGGCATGCGAAGGCGATCGCGTCGCTTTCCGAAGACGAGATTCGCCTGCTGGTGAAAAGGATCCATGAAGAAGGCTTATCGGTTCGCGAGGTCGAGCAGATCGTGAAAAACGACCGGCAGACGAAAAAGGAAAGCCCGATCGTGGTCCGCCCTGAGCTGGGGATCTCCGGCATCGAGCAAACCAAGAAGAACCTCATCCTGCATTTTGGCTCGGAAGAAGAAAAAGAGGCCTTCTTGGAAAAACTGATTGCAAAATAGGTGTTCTTTCTGTCGGCCGCGCTTATAATATGGACGTGCTTCAGGGCGACGAGAATTACGTCGACTGGCGGTAAAGCCCGCGAGCCTTCCCAAAAGGAGGGTAGGATCTGGTGAAATTCCAGGGCCAACGGTAAAGTCCGGATAGAAGAAGGCCTTTTTAAAACCTTGTCCTCCCTGTCGCGTTTTGGGAGGTTTTCTTTTATGGGAAACTGGATTAATGAATATGGCGCCAACGTGGTCGCCATCATCCTTGGGCTCGTATTGGTGGTTATTACGTTCCACCTCTTCTTCGCCCAGCGGGGAAAAGAGGACTTCAACGTCGTCCGTTTCATGGCCAGGGTCGCGATCTTCGGCGCGATGGCCACCATCCTTTATGTTGTGGAAATTTTTACGATCAAGCTGCCGTTCTTTCCGAGCTGGCTGTCGCTTCATTTCGATGAAGTGCCGGCCTTCATCTGCGGTTTTGCTTATGGTCCATGGGCCGGCGTCGCGGTCTTGCTGATCAAAACTTTGATCAAGCTTCCTTTCACCTCGACCGCGACGGTCGGCGAATGGAGCGACCTCGTCATGTCGACCCTTTATTTGCTTCCGGTTTGCTTTATCTATAAGTTCAAACGCAACCTCAAGGGCGTGGGAATCGGCTTTGCCGTCGGCACCGCCATCCAGATCTTGGCGGCGATGGTCCTCAACGTTTATGCCCTCATCCCGTTCTATTCGATGTTCTACGGCATCCCGCTCCCTGGGCTTCTTGCCGTGGCGCGGCTTGCGAATCCGGCGATCACCGACGTCGGTTGGAGCTATGCCTTCTTCGCGGTCCTTCCCTTCAACGCTTTGAAGGATGCGATCGTCATCGTATTGACCTTCTTGGTGTATCGGAGCATCCACGTCTTCCTGCGGTTCCAAAAGCCGACGGGCAAGCCGATGAAGAAATAAAAAAGCGGCCGTCGGGCCGCTTTCTTTTTTCGGAGATTATTCCTCAGAGATGGCGCCAACCGGGCAGTTAGCAATCGCTTCCTGAGCGGCATCTTCATCATCGACCGGGCCAGCTTCGGCTTTGCCATCATCAGCAAAGGAGAAGATGGAAGGGGCGGTTCCCACGCAGAGACCGCAGCCAATGCAAAGATCTTTGTCGACTTTAACGTTAGGCATATTCATCCTCCAAACAATGGTATTTTAAAGCGAAAATCTCGATATTCAATTCTTAATCTCGGATAACGCGCTTTTTTCGCTCCTCTCGTTTAAACGAGCCGTCGGGTTTGATAGAATAATTCTGTTATGCAGACCAGGATGGAGAAACACCGGAAATATCGCGAGGAAATCCGCCAAACGCCGGATTCCGCTTTCGAGCGTTACCAAACCGCGAGCATGTCGCTTTCCTCCGCCGATTACCAAGTCCTGGATCGGGCCGATACCCCAAACGCGGCGATCAGCTACGGCGCCTTATTGGAATCGGCGAACAAAAGCGAAGATCCGTTTTACAAGAACGAAACCCCCTATCAGGTTTATTTGAGAAGGCGGAAGAACCGGCTCATCTTCGAGTTGGTGCTCCTTGGCTTAGCTCTGATTGGTATGGTGGTTTGGTTCGTGCTTCTGCAGGGGAGGAGATAATATGTCTTCAAGAATCATCTCGGTCGCCATCGATGGCCCGGCCGCCGCGGGGAAATCCACGGTGGCGAAACAAGTCGCAAAGATCCTTGGCTTTACCTATATCGATACGGGGGCGATGTACCGCGCTTTCACCTATGCGGTCATCAAAAAGGGCCTCGATCCACAGGATGAGGCGCTTTCTTGCTCCTTGATCCCCGAAGTGGATATCGAGTTGCTTCCCGGCGATGTTGTGATCTGCAATGGCGAGGACGTTACCAAGGTCATCCGTGAGCCGATCGTCTCCGGCAATGTGAGCTACATCGCTTCCTATAAGGAAATCCG
>CADCLZ010000085.1 GCA_902802365.1 uncultured Erysipelotrichaceae bacterium
CAAATGGATTATGAAAAGTCAGCGTGCAGGAAGCATCCGGGAAGCGTTTTGCTAAAAACGAGGCGAAGGCCTCGCTTTTTTCATTCATCGTCATCGTCTTTCACCCAGCGGGTCTTCGCGATCTCGATGGTGCGCTCGATATCCTTGCTCCAACGTTCGTCCACCGCGGTGTAGCCCTCTTTTTCGATATCCTCGCGGGCGCGTTGGCTGCGAAGGATCTTATCCAAGGCGCGAATCGTCTTTTTGCCGGCGGCGATCCCATCCTCCAAGGCGTCTTTGATCTGTTGTTCGGTGTAGTTATCGTCGAGCCAGGTGGCGATCGCGTCTTTCTCGATCGGGGAAAGGGCTTTGGCCAAGCGCTTTTCGAAATAACCGTAGAGGTTGCCCAAGGCTTCCGAGCGTTCGGCGGAGAAAAGCCGCTGCTTATCTTTGGCGATGTCGCGCTCGAACTCGTGGATCAGCCTCTCTTCGAGAGGTTTGAGCGAAGTGCGCATCTTTTTGCCCGAGGTATCGTATTCCAAGAAGCCTTTTTTGACCAAACTCACGATGATGGCATCGAGCTCTTTGCCCTCGTAATTCATCTTCAAGGAAAGCAGATCGGCGGTGACAAGTTCATTGCCCTGCTTCAAAAGATGATCGATGCAAAAAATCACGACGAGCTCATCCTCTTGGATGCCGAGGGCTTTATAGTGATCCAACAGGACATAATGGAAATCGATTGCGGATACGGTGGGAGCCATGGGGATATTCTACCTTACTTCGCCTCTTTTTGGCGTTCCATCTTTATCTTTTCGGGGTTCAAAAGCTTCAGGAGGCCGCGATTCTCCTCGATCGCCTTCTTCGTGTTCTCTTCGATTTTGAAACCGAGTTTGGCCGCGAAGCGTTCCGCGCGCAGAATCCGAGGGGGATCTTCCTGAATCCTTTTGACGGGATCCCCGATAAAACGGATCAACCCTGCCTTTAAATCGGCCTCTCCGCCATGAAAATCGAATACACGCCCCTCTTGGTTTATGTAAATCGCGTTGATCGTGAAATCGCGGCGAATGGAGTCTTTTTCGGGGTCGGAAATGAAGCGGATGCTCTTTGGATGGCGGCGGTCATTGTAGTCCCCTTCTTCCCGGAAGGTGGTGATATCGATCTCATTGCCCTCTTCATGGAAGGTGATCGATCCGAATTTGGCGAACGTATAAGAAGCGTTGGGCAAAAACTCCTTTTCCTGCTCTGGGGTCGCATCGCTTACGAAGTCATAATCGGTGAAAGAAAGACCCAAAAGATAGTCGCGGGCGCTGCCCCCGACCATGTAGAGCTCGTGGCCATGCTCTTTGAAGAGCTTGGCGTATTTGAGGAAAAGCTTGGGAAGCATGGCTAAAGCATAGCACAGGCATAAAAAAGAGGCATCCGAAGATGCCTCTAGCAATTACTTGCGGAAGAAGCTTAGTTAAGCTTTTCTTTGAGAGCCTTGCTCGGCTTGAAGCTGACGGAGTTGCTAGCGGCGATCGTGATCTTTTCGTGGGTAGCAGGGTTGGAGCCTTCGCGAGCTCTGCGCTCTTTCTTCTCGAAGATGCCGAAGCCAGAAACTTTGACTTCTTCACCGGCGACAAGCGCTCTCTCGATTTCGGCGAAAAGGGCGTTGACCGCTTTTTCGGCGTCTCTCTTGGAGACTTCAGCCTTTTCGGAGACTGCAACCACTAATTCAGCTTTATTCATAAGATATCCTCCTGCGTTTCGCTAAATCCTACAAACAAACTAGCATTTTATCGGATGTTTTGCAAACTTTTTTAGGCAGCAGTCCGCCAAAATGGCATTTTTTGCAAACGAAAACGAAAAAGTCGCATACCACCGCATGAAAAGCGCTTACATTTATTTGCGTTTGCGATACACCAGAGAAAGCGGGCTTCCTTGGAAATCAAAGTTTTCCCGCAAGCGGTTTTCCAAGTAGCGGGTATAGGAGAAATGGGCGAACTTCGGGTCGTTGCAGAAGAAGACGATCGTCGGGGGAGCCACGCTCACCTGCGAGGCGAATTGGATCTTCAAACGCCCATGGTTGAACTCCGGAGTCGGGTTCATCGCCTGGGCATCCATCACGATTTGGTTCAAGAGCGAAGTCGGGATCCGGCGGTGATAGGCTTCATGCGCCTTTTGGACCGCGGGAAGGATCTTTTGGAGGCCGCTTTTGGTCTTAGCGGAGCAAAACACCACATCGGCGTAGTCCAAGAACTTGAATCTGGTCTTGATGTCTTTCTTGAATTCTTCTTGGGTCAGGCCCTTCTTGGCCAAATCCCATTTATTGACGACGAGGATAACCGCTTTTTTCTCTTCGACGGCATAGCCGACCACGTGGGCATCCTGCTCTAAGATCCCGGTGTCGGCATCGATCAAGAGCAAGCAGATCTCCGAACGCTCGATCGCCGAAAGGGCGCGGAGCGCGGCGTATTTATCGATCGCTTCGTAGATCATCCCCCGCTTCACCAAGCCGGCGGTGTCGATGATGACGTAATCCTGGCCATCGACGGTGAATGGGCTATCGATCGAATCGCGGGTGGTGCCTTCTTGGGCGTTCACAATCGTTCTTTCTTCGCCTAGAAGCGCGTTGGCCAACGAGCTCTTCCCGACATTCGGACGGCCAATCAAAGAGAAAGTGATCGCCTCCCCATAATCGGGAAGCTGCTTTTCCGGGAGCTCACGGATGATGCGGTCCAATAAATCGCCGATCCCGATGCCGTGGCTGCCCGAGACGGCGATCGGCTCGCCCAAACCAAGGGCATAAAAGTCAGAGGTATTGGCGATTTCCTCGATTCGGTCAATTTTATTGACCACGAGAATCACAGGCTTCCCCGAACGATAAAGCAGTTTGGCGACCATCTCATCATCGCCGGACAAACCGCGTTTGCCATCGACGACGAAAATGATGAGGTCGGCTTCTTGGATCGCGAGATTCACTTGGGCGCGGATCTCGGTCTGGAAAGGCTTGTTCTCTAGTTCCACGCCGCCGGTATCGATGACGGTGAATTTCTTCGTCAGCCATTCGCAGACGCCATAAATCCGATCCCTGGTCACCCCTGGGGTATCTTCCACAATCGCTTTTCTGGTTCCAAGGAAACGGTTAAAGATCGTCGATTTCCCCGCGTTGGGCGAACCAACGAGGGCCACGGTGCCTAGTGACATGGGATTTCCACCCCCGCTTTTTCATGGATGATGGCAAGCACCGCATTCACCGATTCCTCAATCGTCATCTTTGATGTATCGAGCTGGACCGAGTCTTCCGCCGGGGTAAGCGGGGCGAACGCGCGATGGGAATCGATATAATCGCGCTTCCTGACGTCTTCTTCGACATCGGCCAAACTGGTCGGGATTCCTTTGGAAAGGTTCTCTTCGTAACGGCGCATCGCCCGGGTCTCGACCGAGGCGATCTGGAAGATCTTCACATCGGCGTTGGGCAAAACATAGGTTCCGATGTCGCGGCCGTCCATGACCACCGATTTCGAGGCGGCCATTTTGCGTTGAAGCTCGACCAAAGCGAGACGGATTTCCTTATAGGAAGCGATGT
>CADCLZ010000086.1 GCA_902802365.1 uncultured Erysipelotrichaceae bacterium
AATTATTATTACCATGGCGTCAGCCATCATATCGGTTTGGACACCCATGACCCGGGCGATCGGAGCAAGCCCCTTCAAGAGGGCAACGTCATCTCAGATGAACCGGGCCTATATATCGCTGAGCGCGGCATCGGCATCCGGATCGAGGACGACCTCTTGATCACCAAGGATGGCTGCGAAATCCTCACCAAGGACATCATCAAGGAAATCGCCGACATCGAAGCCTTCTATCGCCGGCGTTGACAGAAGAAGCGGGAGCGATCCCGTTTTTTCTTTTTCGCCCTGAAAGGGCTTTCTTGACTGGGGCGAAAATACTACAATTAGCCTGTTATGAAAAAATACATCATTTCGATCGACCAGGGTACGACCTCAACCAGGGCCATTTTGATCAACTCCAAAGGCGAAGAGGTCTTCAAGGCGCAGCGTCCGGTGGAATGCCTCTTCCCGGAACCGGGGTGGGTGGAAGCGGACCCGATGAAGATCTGGGTTTCCGTCATTGACGTTGTCAATGAAGTCTTAGTCGTTTCCTCCTCCACGATGGAGGATATCGCCGGCATCGGCATCACCGATCAGCGCGAGACCACGATCGTTTGGGATAAGAAGACCGGCGCCCCGGTCTATAACGCGATCGTCTGGCAGTCGAAGCAGACCCAAGAGCTCTGCGACGCCAAAGTCGATCAAATGGAATTTATCCAGGAACGGACCGGCCTGAGGATGAACCCGTATTTCTCCGCTTCGAAGATCCGCTTCATCCTCGATCATATCCCCGATGGCCAAAAACGCGCCGAACGCGGCGAATTGATGTTCGGCACCATCGATTGCTGGCTGATCTACCGGATGACGATGGGCAATCACTATACCGATGTCTCCAATGCCTCGCGCACGATGCTCTATAACATCTTCACGATGGATTGGGACGATGAGCTGTTGAAGCTTTGGAACATCCCGCGCTGCATGCTGCCGGAGGTCCTCGATAACTCGGCCGACTTCGGCGAAGCCAAATACTTCCCCGGCCACGTCCATATCACCGGCGTTGCCGGTGACCAGCAGGCCGCCTTATTCGGCCAGTGCTGCTTCAAGCAGGGCGATTCCAAGAACACCTATGGCACCGGCTGCTTCATGCTGATGAATATCGGCCAGAAGCCCTTCATCTCCAAAAAAGGCCTTTTGACCACGGTCGCCTGGCGCGAAAAAGGCGTCACGACCTATGCCTTGGAAGGTTCGGTCTTCATGGGCGGGGCGATCGTCCAATGGCTCCGCGATCAGATGGACATGATCAAAGACAGCGCCCAATCCGAGGATTACGCCAACCGCGTCAAGGATACCGCCGGCGTCTACGTCGTCCCGGCTTTCGTCGGTTTGGGCACCCCATATTGGGATGATGACGCTAGAGGCGCGGTGTTCGGATTAACCAGAGGCGCCGACCGCCATAACTTCGTCCGCGCGACCTTGTTCTCGATCGCCTATCAGACCAAAGACGTCATCGAGACGATGAAGGAAGAAGCGGGGCTCAACCTCAAGAGCCTCCGCGTCGATGGCGGGGCTTCGGCCAACGGCTTATTGATGCAGTTCCAGTCCGACATCCTCCAGTGCGAAGTCCATCTCCCGAAGTTCCTCGAGACGACCGCGCTTGGCGCCGGCTACCTCGCGGGGCTTGGCTGCGGGTTCTGGAAGAGCCAGAAGGACATCGAAAGCAACCACAGCATCCAGAAGAAATACCTTCCGAAGATGGCGAAGAAGGAAGTCGAGGAGCTCTACGATGGCTGGAAATGCGCGGTCGCGGCGACCCGGGCATTCAAGCCAAAGAGCCACGAATGAACAAATGGGGGACGAGATGTCCCCCTTTTTGCTACAAAAATCACTTCACCCCCTCTAAGAGGGGCCTCTTCCTTGTATAATGGAGTCAATGCAGCGCAAAAGGTCTTACGAGAACGCCTATATCGTCGCCCCAAGGAGCCGTTGGGGCTACTTTTACGCGTATCGGAAAGAGTTCCCCGACGCTTCTTTCTCCCTCCATACCCAGCAAGACCTCGAATCCTTATTCGCCTACCATCATGATGATCGGGCGTTGATCTATCTGCTCCAAAAAGGCGATTCCTATGAGAAGAGCGCGGATATCGTTTCGAGCCTTTCCCATCTCGATGGCCATGGCTATCAAGATCAGAAGCTCGCCGAACTCGAAAAGATCCGCGATGAGTTATTGGAGAAGGGGTTGATCTGGAAAAACGAATATCCTGAGCGCGACCTTTTGGGCCATTGCATCGTTTACCATGGCTATCCGGATAACCGCCGGGCGCGGAAGGTGCTCGACCATCTTCCGGGCGGCTTGATGGTCGCGGCGATGGAAGATGCGGGCAAAAAGCCCTCCCATGACGTCAAATACCACCAGTTCAGCGGCATCTACGAAGAGCTCCATTACGTCTACAATCGGATCGGCCGTCTTTTGGAAGATGGGGTCTCGATCGACGATATCTATCTCTTCGGGGCCGATAGCACCTATTCCTATCTGATCCCCCGGATGAACAAAGCCTATGGCTTTTCGATTGAGCCGCCGTTTGATAGAACCCTGGATCTCACCGAGGTCGGCCGCACCTTCTTACGGGAGTTTAAGACGAACGACCTCCCCGCGGCTTTCTTTGAGATCTCGCGCTTTGAAGAAGATCCTAATTACTCGCTTCTTTTGGAGAAGGTGGATTCTTTTGCCTTGGAAGGCTTAAGCAAAGATCGACAGGCCAAGCTCTATGAAGACGTCTTTAAGAACACCCGGGCGAAGAAACGGGCGTTGAAGAACGTCGTCCATCTTTTGCAGGAACCCTTCGCCCCCGAAGGATCGCACATCTTCGTCGTCGACTTCGCCTTGGGGAAATACCCGGGAAGGCACGCGGACGAAGGTTATCTAAACGACAAGCAAAAAGCCTTGCTCCACCAGATGACCTCCCAAGAAGAAGGCGCGGAGGAGAAGGCGAATCTTCAAGCCTTCTTAGGAAGCGAAAGCATCGAGGCGATCTGCTTCCACCAAATCGATATGGACGGGGAGAAGCTTTTAAGTTCTTTGGTCCAGGAGCCTTTGGATCCACTGGATCCGGCCTCGAAGATCGCGTTGGACGAGAACAATGATCTCCCCGACGAATATTCGAAAGATTTCCTTGCCCTGGAATTAGCGCATCTAAAAGACCTCCGGTTCGACTATCGTCAAGAGGATAACCGCATCGAGGAGTTCGAAGCCCTTGGGGTCGGAGAAGCGAATCCCTGGCGGGGTTATGACCCCCAATATCAGAAGTTTCATCCTTTGGATGAGACGGCGCTTTTGAAGACCAGCTATTCGCGGATTGAGGATTTCTACGAATGCCCGTTCCATTACTATCTGGAATCGGTGGCCAACCTCCAAGAAGATGAGGCCGCCTTCAACGCCCGGCGGGGCTCGATCTGCCATAAGGTGTTCGAAAGGATGCATGAGGATGGCTTCGATTTTGAAAAAGTCTTCCTGGAAGC
>CADCLZ010000087.1 GCA_902802365.1 uncultured Erysipelotrichaceae bacterium
ATAGGAGCACGACTCCAAGCCCCAGTATCACCCCGGACCCGATCAAACCGATCAAGAACAAGGTTTGGGTGAGCTGCTCTTTTAAGCCTAAGAAGGCGAAGAGGCCCGCGAAGCCGATCGCGGTCAATAAGCAGACCAACGTCAACGCGGCGTTGCTCGATTTCGAATGGCTCTTTTCAATTGCTGTCTTTGCCATAATCCCTCCTTAGATGAAGGCGAACACGCCTAGAAGCACCGCCACCCCAACTTGCAGAAGCAACGAGAAGTAGATCACGATGCTGAAATAGCTTTTGTCGGTCTTATGATGGGCGACGATCCTCCCGAAGAAGGCTCCGATCGCTCCGCCAAAGGCGGCCAAGCCAAGCAACACTTTCTCCTTAGTCCTTTCCGCGCCTTTGACGGCTTTCTTCTTATCGGAAAGGAAGGCGGAGAAAGCAATCAGGGAGAGCAGCGCGAGGACGCCCAAATAGGCAACAAAGATGATTTGCTGATAAGTCATGGGAATAATTTAGCACCAAAGCGGGTTCTTTTCATCCATGCAAATGCGCAAATAGCCACAATTTAGAGGACATTTCCAAAGGAAAGGCAGAACTAAGACTCAATGGTCGCCGATAGAGCCATCGAAGCATCGCGCCTATTTTCTTTTTTGCCCATAGAAAAACCCGGGATGAACCCGGGTATTCCTTACGTGCCTCAGTCTTTTGATGGACCGGTCACCGAATCTTTCAATTGGTGACCCCAACTGGAGTCGAACCAGTCATTGGACCTTGAGAGGGTCCCGTCTTAACCGATTGACCATGGGGCCGCGTGCAATATTAAAGCACCTGCCCCCAAACAAAACAACCAAAAAGTTACTTCGTAAGCGAAGCGGCGATCGCATCAAGGCGGATCGAGACTTCGCTGCGGCCAAGAATCTCGATGACCTCGTGGAGGTTCGGCGAGTTCTTCGAGCCGGTGAGGGCGACCCTGAGCAGCTCCGCGGCATCGGAGACCGAGCCGACATAAGATTCGGGGTTGGCCTTGTAATCTTTGTTCGAGGTGGCGAACTTATGGGCGGCGCCCACTTCCTTGAGGCCGTTGAACCACGTCGATTCATCGACCCCGTAAAGGAGTTTGTCTTTCAAATCGCCCAAGAAAGAGGCGATCAGGCTCTTATCGAATTTCTCGTTGAAAGGAAGACCGGCTTCGAGCATCTTCTTCCATTCCGCATAGTAGAAGAAGGCGGTAAGCGGGGCGATGTCGCCGTATTTGGCGTAGTCCTTGCGCGGATTCGGCCGTTCTCTTTCGATGTTGAGGATCTTCTGGAAGTATTCGGGGTTGTTGTCGATCTTCTGGAAGAAGGCTTGATCATGGCCGATTGCCCAGGCACGCACATCTTCATAGAGCTCTTTGACCGGAGTCCTCGCGATGATCTCCTTGGAGAAATAGTTGAGTTTGCCCATGTCGAAGAGGGCGCCATCAAGGCTCATCTTCTCTAAAGAGAAGGTGAAGGATTTGCGGTCATAGCTCTTATTGGAGATGCACCACTCCTCGAAGTTCGAGTTGGCGATCGACATCAAATAGACCAATAAGCCTTCGGTCGGATAACCTTCATCGAGGAAGTAGCTGACCGCCGCTTCGGCGTCTTTGCGTTTCGAGAGCTTGCGCTTGTTGCCATGATCCAATTTCATGATCGACGGGATATGGGCATAACGCGGGGCTTCCCAGCCAAGCGCGCGGAACATATCAAGATGGACCGGGGTGGAAGGGATCCACTCCTCGCCGCGGGTGATCAAGGTCGTGCGCATGAAGTGATCGTCGCAGACATGGGCGAAGTGATAGGTGGGAAGGCCATCGCTTTTGAAGATGACGAGATCCTGATCGTTATCCTGGAGCTCGATCTTGCCGCGGATGGCATCGACGAAGGAGGTCTTCTTGTCGTGGTCGCCATTGGAACGATAACGGATGACCCACGGGGTCCCCGCCTTGATTTTCTCGATCCTTTCATCGACCGTGAGGTTACGGTCGCGCGCCCAAGCGCCATAGTAGCCTGGCAACGCCTTCTGGGCTTCCTGGGCCTTGCGGATCGCCTCAAGATCCTCCGGGGTGCAGAAATCGGGATAGGCGCGGCCGCGCTTGATCAATTCTTTGATGACCGTCTTATAGATCTCGCGGCGCTCCGACTGCTTATAGGGACCATATTCGCCTTTATCGCCAGAGGGGAAATAGCCTTCATCGGCGACGATGCCGAATTCTTTGAGTTGGGAGACCAACTGCTCGCCGCTGCCGGGTACGGTGCGCTTGGTGTCGGTATCCTCCAAACGGAAGATGTAAACGCCGTGGGTCGACTTGGCGATCGTATAGGTGATGAGCGCGGTAAATAAGCTTCCGGTATGGAGGAAGCCGGTGGGCGAAGGGGCAAAACGCGTCACTTGCGCGCCTTCTGGAAGATATCTGGTTGGGTATTTTGCTTCAAGCTCCTCGATCGTGCCGTGCACTTCCGGGAACAACAATTCAGCCAATTCTTGATTCGTAGCCATGGGGGTACCTACTTTCTTGCGGAGAGATTATACAAGAGAAAAAGCGGTTTGTTGTTCTTTTTGTATAAAAAATACAAAAACGGTTCCTTCCCCGGCAAAATGCCCTGCTTCCCCATACGGAGAAAATTCGTTTCGCTTTCGCTTGCATAAGGCAATCTGCTTTCCTATAATAAGCAAGCCCAAACGGGGCATGCAGGCGTAGTTCAGTGGTAGAACGCGACCTTGCCAAGGTCGACATGCGGGTCCGATTCCCGTCGCTTGCTCCAGTTGAAAAAATCCCTCGGAACTCCGAGGGTTTTTCTTTATTCGAAGGGATTCTCTTCTTCGGGCTCTTCCGGTTTGACCTCGCGGTAATTGCCCTCTTTGAGGGCATTTTCGAGTTTCTCAATCCGCTTCGAGAAGAAAGCGACCGTCTTATCGTCGATCGAGCTATTCGCTTCGGCTTGCAGAAGCATCCTCTTCATCTGCCGCGCGGCTTCCGTATAGACTTGCTTTTCCCAACGTTCCATCAACAGGCGGTTCACCTCCGCGTGATAGGGAAGCATAAGCGAATAAAGAAGGGCCATGGAAGCAAGGCCGATCAAGGTCGGCAGATAAGGATCGCGGGCCGAAAGGCTTTGGGAAAGGCTGACCCCGAGAGCGAAGCCGGCCGATAAAAGGATCGGCATAAACCAGCAGGCTCCCCAATACTGTTTCCAATGGAGTTTCCGGACGCTTCTCGCCGCGTTGGAGAACACCTTGATCGAAGTTCCTTCCGCGACCACTTTCGGGACATCGGCGCGCCCGCTCACCTCGATCGCCCCAACGAAGAGGAAATGGAGCAAAAATAACGCAGAAACCCCATAGACGACCGGATAGAGGATCCCATAGAAGCGGAGCATTGACTCGTTTTCATTGAGGATATTGGCCAACTTTTCCAAGTCGCCGAGCTGATAGGCTTCGCTCAATTCCACGAACG
>CADCLZ010000088.1 GCA_902802365.1 uncultured Erysipelotrichaceae bacterium
CTTGAATCAATTGATCGAAGTGATGCATGAGAGGGCCGCTTTGGCGAAGGAGATCCGCCGCCAGACTTATCAGCAAGCCTTGGATGAGGCTGGTATGGGGGAGGATTCTTCCCCTTTGGCGGAAGCCCTATCCGGCTTGGAGATGCCATTGGTCTCGTTGACCTTGGTTGGTCCATTGGTCCATTCTTTTTCCTTCCGCCCGGAAGAGAGGCTGCAGTCGCTCTTCCTCGCTATAGAGGAAAATGAATTGGACGGTTCCACCTTATCCGCTTATTTCCGTTCGCTCTTCGATCAATATGCTTTGCTCCCAGGGGCCGAACGGGAAGCCCTCTTTTTCCAAGAGGCGATCGCCAAAACCAAAAAAGCCATCCATGAAGGGCGGAAGCTCATCCTCTTGATCGGGAAAGGGAAAAGCCAATTGCTATCTCCGGTCGGGTTGGCCGTTTCCCGCGATGGGGAAGCCAATTTCCTTTTGGGCTATAACGAGAAAGGGAAACTGGCCTCTTATCATTTGTATAAATTAGGCCGCCTCTCCTTATCCAAAGAAGGCTTCTTATTGAGCCAAGAAGAGATCGAAGAAGCCAAAAAAGTGGGCAAAACCAATCCCTCTTTCGTCGCCGGCGGCTATATCGAGGCCAAAGTCAAGATGAATAAGGAAGGGCGGAGGCTTTATCGCTCCATCAAACTCAACCGCCCCGAAATCGTCAAAGAGGAAGGGGACGTCTTCACCTTCGAAGGCGATGCCTTCCAACTCTTTTCCCATTTCAACCGCTTCGGGGCATCCGCGATCGTCTTGAGCCCCAAGGATCTAAGGCAAAAGCTCCTCGGCTATTACCGTTGGGGCCTAAGTGGCTATAAGAAGAGCGTGGAAACATCCTAACCTTTTGGTTAGATTCCTCTTTCTTCCCTCTTCTTTTCGGCATAGAATAGACCCGTCCAAAGAATGGGAGCAGTAATGGAGCTCATGGCCTGATAGGGAGGGATGGAGAGTGGAACCATCCTGAGGCCATGCCATGAATTCGCCCAGGAGGATGTCCGGAAGAAAAAGGGACCGTATCCCGCGTTAAGGGAAAAAGTAAGAGCATTGCAGAGCAATGAACCAGGATGGCACCGCGGAGAGATCCGTTCCCGGCCGTCTTTTCTTTTGCCAGGAGGCCCATATGGAGCAAGAACAAGTCAGACTCGAGGAGGAACGCGCCCTCCAAGACATCGAAAGCGCGAAAGACGAAACTAGCCTGGAATCGGCTTATAACGCCCACCTCGCCAAAAAAGGCGCCCTTTCGGCTTTGATGGCCCAGATGGGCAAGATGGAGAAAGAATCGCGCGCCGCGTTCGGCAAAGCGATCAACGAAGCCAAGCAGAAGGTGATTGCTCTTTATGAGCAAAAGAAGGCCGAGCTCGCCAAAAAGAAGCTCGAAGAGAAACTCAAGAAGGAAAAGATCGACGTCACCCTCCCCGCCAAAGCAAAGCGGATCGGAAGGATCAATCCGTATTATCAGATCATCGACGAAGTCAGCGAGATCTTCCTCGATATGGGCTATGAGATCGTCGAAGGAAGGGATGTCGAATCCGATCGCTTCAACTTCGAGCTTTTGAACGTCCCCAAAGACCACCCCGCCCGCGACATGCAGGACACCTTCTATATCGGGAACGGAGTCGATTTGCTCTTACGCACCCAGACCTCGGCCGCTCAGGCGCATACGATGCTCGAGAAGGAAGTCAAAACCCCGATCCGGATGATCAGCCCTGGCAAGGCCTATCGCCGCGATGACGACGATATGACCCATTCCCATCAATTCGCCCAGATCGAAGGTTTGGTGGTGGACCACGATATCTCGTTGGCCAACCTCAAAGCCACCCTCGAGCTCTTCGCCAAGAAGATGTTCGGCGAGAAGCGGGAGATCCGTTTGCGGAGCTCCTACTTCCCGTTCACCGAACCCTCTGTTGAAGTCGACGTTTCTTGCTTCAACTGCCAAGGCAAGGGCTGCCCGATGTGCAAGCACACCGGCTGGATCGAGATTCTGGGCGCCGGCATGGTCAACCCCAAAGTCCTCGAGATGTGCGGCTATGACCCCAAAGAGTGGTCGGGCTTCGCCTTCGGCGTCGGCGTCGAGCGCGTCGCGATGCTGAAATACGGCATCGATGATATCCGGAGGCTTTATCAAAACGACATCCGCTTCCTGAAGGATTACGTCGGAAAGTGAGGAAGAAGCAATGAAAGCATCTTTGAAATGGCTGAATGAATACATCGATCTTCAAGGTCTCACCCCCGAGGAGATCGGAAGCAAACTGACCTTCGCCGGCGTCGAATGCGATGGCGTTCTTCGCCTCGCCTCGGCGACCAACCTCGTGATCGGGCACATCCTCTCCTGCGAGAAGCATCCCGATTCCGATCACCTTCATGTCCTCCAGGTCGATGAAGGGAAGATTCATGGCGTCCATCAGATCGTCTGCGGCGCGCCCAACGCCAGAAAAGGCCTTAAGGTCATCGTCGCCAGACCCGGCGCCAAACTCCCGGAAGTCGAGATCAAGCCGGGGGTCATCCGCGGCGAGAAAAGCGATGGGATGTGCTGCGCGCTTTATGAATTAGGCGTCGATAAGAAATTCCTCAGCGAATACCAGGCCTCCGGGATCGAAGAGCTTCCCGAAGACGCCCCGGTGGGGGAAGAGGATGTTTTGGGTTATCTCGGCTTAGATGATGCGATCCTCGACCTTGATCTATTGGCCAATCGCCCCGATCTATATTCGATCGCGAACATCGCCCGCGAATTAAGCGCCCTCTATGGGAAGGAAGCAAAGCTTCCCACCCCCAAGAAGCATGACCTCAAGAAGACCTCCTTCCAGGTCGGCTCGAAAACCGATAACTGCCCGCAATTCGCGATTCGCGTGGTCAAAAACGTCAAGATAGGACCCTCGCCGAAATGGCTGCAGGAGCGTTTGCTCGCCGAAGGGATCCGTTCGATCAATAACGTCGTCGACATCGGCAACTACGTGATGCTATTGACCGGCGAGCCGCTTAATATGTATGACCTCGATAAGCTCCCGGAGCCTTCTTTGATCGTCCGCGATGACATCGACGCCAAATGGATGGCGATGGACGGCAAGGAATATGAGCTGAAGAAGGGCGACCTTCAGGTCACAAGCGCCGGCCGTTGCATGTGCCTTGCCGGCATCATGACCTCCGAGGAATGCAAGGTCGACGAGAACACCAAGAACCTCGCGGTCGAGTCCGCCGTCTTCCAAGGCGCGGCGATCCGCCATACCAGCAACCGCATCGGCTTAAGCAGCGATTCCTCGCTCCGCTTCGTCAAAGGCGTCAATCCCTATCAGGCCGAATACGTCCTTTCCTTGGCCAGCGACCTTCTGGTCGATCTCTGCGGGGCCACCGAAGTCTCGGAAACCGCCAATTACGATGTCCAAAAGCATGAGCAGAAGCGCATCAAGACCAGCCTCGAATACCTCAATAA
>CADCLZ010000089.1 GCA_902802365.1 uncultured Erysipelotrichaceae bacterium
CTCCCAGGATCCCGAATATCGCAAGAAACACCCCAATGTCCGCGAGGGCGTCGGCTTAGCCGCTCCGCAGATCGGCCATAACGTGAGGATGCTCGTCATCTCCTATCCAGCGCCGACCGAAGAAGACCCCAACCGCGTCATCGCCTACAAACTCGTCAATCCGAAGATCGTCGTCAATTCGCTTCGCAAAGCCTATCTCGAATCCGGGGAAGGCTGCCTTTCCGTCGATAGCGAGCATCCCGGCTATGTCTACCGCGATTATAAGATCGTCGTCGAGGCCTTCGACGCGATCCCGATGGAAAAAGTGAGAATCACCGCCAGAGGATATGACGCCATCGTCCTCCAACATGAGTTGGACCATCTTAACGGCATCCTCTTCTATGACCGCATCGACCCCAAGGATCCATTTAAAAAGATCCCCGGCGCCTTCTCCTGCTGATTTTTGGTAACGCTTTCTTAATTTTTCCCATTCCCTTTGGGAGTTTTATGGTATAGTAGCGACGCAATCGTTAAAACATACTACCATTTTGCGTTTTGCGTCTAGCCGACAGATAAAAAGGAGGTTCCTTTATGCCGCTTGCCGATTCGCCGATTAATATCTACGCCCTTGGCGGTTTAGGCGAAGTTGGGAAAAACACTTATTGCATCGAAAGCGAGAACTCGCTGATTCTTTTGGATGCCGGCGTCCGTTTTCCCGAAGCCACCCTGCCCGGCGTTGACTATGTCATTCCTGATTACACATACCTCAAAAACCATCGTAATAAAATCAAAGCCCTATTCATCACCCACGGCCACGAAGACCATATTGGCGGCATCCCGTTTTTGATCCGCTCGGTCCCGATCCCCGTGATCTATGCCCCGCGGCTTGCCGCCGCCTTGATCCGCCATAAGCTCGAAGACGCGAGGATCAAGGATCCCGTCACGATCGTCGAATATGATCACGATTCGATCTTCAAGATCGCAGACGACTTTGTCGTCTCCTTCTTCCGCGTCACCCACTCGATCCCCGATAGCTATGGCATCTGCGTCGATACCAAGCAAGGGCGGATCGTCGACACCGGCGACTTCAAGATCGACCTGACCCCGGTCGGCGCCAAATTCGACATCGAAAAGCTTTCTAGGATCGGCGCCGAAGGCGTGGATCTATTGCTCGCCGACAGCACCAACGCCGAACTCGAGGGCTATACCCCTTCGGAAACCAACGTCCGCGGCGGCGTCGAGGAAGTCTTCGACAAGGCCCCCGGCCGCATCATCGTCAGCACCTTCTCCTCGAACATCAACCGTATCCAGCAGGTCGTCGAAGTCGCGGTCGCCCATGGCCGGAAGATCTGCATCCTCGGCCGTTCGATGATCAAAGTCGTCGGCATCGCCAGGGAATATGGCTACATCAAGATCCCCAATGACGCGATCATCGAGGACTCGATGCTCCGCAACTACCGCGCCAACGAGGTCTGCATCCTCTGCACCGGCAGCCAAGGCGAAGCCACCGCGGCGCTCAACCGCATCGTCAGCGGCGATAACCGCAACGTCTCGATCCTTCCGGGCGATACCGTCGTCTTCTCCTCAAATCCGATTCCCGGCAACGGCGCCCTCGTCGATGCCTTGGTCAATAAGCTCGTGAAACTTGGCGCCGACGTCAAACAGAATGGCTTAGCCTTCTCGCTCCATAGCTCTGGCCATCCCTCGCGCCAGGAGCTCCGCTTGATGCTCACCCTCGTTCATCCGAAGTACTTCATGCCCGCCCACGGCGAATACCGCATGCTCAAACTCCATGGCGAGCTCGCCGAAACCCTCGGCATCCAAAAGGAGAACATCTTCATCTGCGATAACGGCGATACCTTATTGCTGCGCAATCACGTCGTCTCCCGCGGCGGCCACGTCCCGGCCGAAGACGTCTATATTGACGGCAATGACCTCGATGGCCTTTCCAGCGCCGTCATCAATGACCGCGCCATCCTCAAAAACGACGGGATGGTCGTGATCCTGCTCACCATCGATAGCAAGCAGAACAAACTCCTCGTCGACCCGATCATCTACACGCGCGGCTTTGACGCGGATGAATCGCTCCACGTCGTCCGCCACGCCAGAATGGCCGCCGATGACGCGATCAAGGAATTGATGCTCCATAAGGTCACCTTCTCGGACATCAAAGCCACCTTGAAGGGCGCCGTGAGCAAATACATCTCGCGCAAGACCGGCCGCAGCCCGATGATCATCCCGGTCATCATGAACGCCGAATAAATATGCTGATCCTCGCCTCCGGCTCCCCTCGGCGCGCCGAACTCATCAAGAAAATCACCAAGCAATACCGCATCGTCGTCCCCGACGTCGACGAACGGGCTTTGAATCTGCCTCCGAAGGATCTTCCCGCCGAAGAGAGCAAGATGAAGGCCTACGCCGTCAAGGCCCTCTTTCCCGAGGAAGAAGTCCTCGCCTGCGATACCATCGTCGTCTTAGACGGCGAGGTGCTTGGAAAGCCGAAAGACGAAGAAGACGCCTTCCGCATGCTCCATCAAGAATCGGGCAGGAAGCAGATCGTCCTTTCCGGCTATACCTATCTAGGAAAAGGCAAAGAGATCACGAGGACCGTGAGCTCGGAAGTCTATTTCAAAAAGCTTTCGCCCGAGCTTATCGAGCGCTACATCAAAGAAAAGCACCCGCTTGATAAAGCGGGCGCCTATGGGATTCAGGATGGTTTCCCTCTCATTGAGAAGGTCGTCGGAAGCGTCGATAACGTCATCGGCTTCCCGACCGAGGACATCAAGAAGCACTGCCCGATCGATTAGGCGAAGATCCGATCGTAGACCGCTTGGGCGTTGTCCTTGCAGACGAGAACGAGTTTCCCCGACATCTTGATATACGAACTGACGCCGATCTCCAATAGCTTTTTGGGATCGGCTTTTTCGAAGTCGGCGAGCTTGATCGAGATCCGGGAGCCGACGATGCTCTTCTCGCGGATGTTCTCCGCGCCCCCTAGCGCCGCCAGGTATTCCGATTGGGCGGCCAATTCCGGCGCCTTTTCCTTCGGCTTCTTCTTGGCGCGGAGCAAGAAGACGAAAAGCAAAACGATTCCGGCGAGAAGCAAAGCCAGGACGGGGATCAGCCAGTAAAGGTTATCTTGGAAAAAAGAAGAAACATCAATCAGCATAAACTGGGGTTATAATACAACTAAATCCACCTAGGTGGGAGGTTTGCTTATGTCCAACGCAATCGAAATCGAAGCCAAAGCGTTAGTCAAGGAAGAGGATTACGCGATCCTCAAAAAGGCCTATGAGGCCTTCCCCAGTTATCGCCAGACCAATTATTACATCGATAACCCGAGCCGCGAGCTCGCCAAAGAAGGCATCGCCCTCCGCGTCCGCGAGAAGAACGGCATCTACGAAATGACTTTGAAGACCCCGCTCAGCCACGGCTTATTGGAGAAGAACTTCAAAAATGATGGCGTCTTCCCCAAATGCGACCTCGTCCGTTTCCTGACGATGCTCGGCTTTGACGTAGAAAGCCTCAAGATTCTCACCTTCCTCACCACCGAGCGCATCGACGTCGAAACGAATGATGGCCTCCTCTCGATCGACAAGAACGAGTATTCGGGGATCACCGATTACGAGATCGAATTCGAATACAACAACATGGAAGGCGCCAAGCACATCCTCAAGTCGATCCTCGCCCAGAATGGGGTCTACGCCCCCTTCAGCAAAGCGACCAAAGTCCACCGGGCGATGGCGGCGATCAAACAATAAGAAATAAAAAAGAAAAGGCGCCTCAGGGCGTCTTTTTCATAGCTTTTTCTCCGGGATTGAGCAATCGAGCGAGTTCTTGCTGTAATCGCATTGGCCCCATTGCTCGCAGTTTGGCCCGCAGAGGGTGGCGGCGTAGCGCTTTGCCCTCGGCAAGAAGGTGCGGATCTCCTCTTCGTTATAGCCGCCCTGCAAACGATGGTCATCAACGATGATCGGCCGCTTCAAGACGCTGGGATTCTTGCGGATGAAGGCGATCAGTTCGGAGATCGTCATATCATCGAAGTTGATATGCTGCTCCTGGACGATCTTGCTGCGGCTCGAGATGATGTCGTCGGTCCCGTTCTCGCTTTTGGCGATGATCTCCTTCAAGTCTTCCGCGGTGAGGTTCGGCGAAAAGATATTCTGGATTTCATAGGGGATATTCTGCTCATCGAACCATTTCCGGACTTTCCGGCAGCTTGAGCAACTGGGCGAAACGTAGATTTTGATCATGCCTTGTAAGTATAAACCGATTTCCAAAGAATCATTAGACAATTTGAACGTTAACGTTCATGGACTATAATATTCGCAATCGGAGGCCTACTATGACTAGAATCCTATCCGGCATCAAACCAACCGGCAACCTGACGCTGGGAAATTACATTGGCGCACTCAAGCATTTCAAGGATTTCCAGGAATCCGGCGAGGTGTTCATTTTCATCGCCGACCTCCATGCTTTGACCCTGCCGATCGATCCTGAAGTGCTCCGCGAGAACACCCGCGATTTGGCGGCCTTCTATCTGGCTTCGGGTTTAGACCCGAAGAAGACCACGATCTTCGTGCAGTCCTCCGTCCCGCAGCACGCCGAGCTAAACGCCATCTTCCAGAACTACCTCTACATGGGCGAACTCTCCCGCATGACCCAGTTCAAGGAAAAGAGCCAGAAGATGAAGCAAGAGGCGATCGGGCTTGGCTTGTTCGCCTACCCGGTTTTGATGGCGGCCGACATCGTCTTATACGATGCGAATATCGTCCCGGTCGGCGAAGATCAGATCCAGCACGTCGAGATCTGCCGCGACCTCGTCAACCGTTTCAACAAACGC
>CADCLZ010000090.1 GCA_902802365.1 uncultured Erysipelotrichaceae bacterium
TTAAGAAACTCTATTCGGACGCCTGGGTCGACATCGCGGACAACTACGCGCCGGAAGCGGTGCAGGAGAAGCTCCAGCAGCTTCCCTATGTGGCGATCGCCGAGACGCGAAACGACCTCCATGCGCGGATCTCCGAGATCTTAGGCGGCATCCAGCTGATGACCGGGGCGGTGAAGATCTTCGCGATCCTCCTCGCGGTCGTCGTCTTATATAACCTCGGCCTGCTGAATTTCCGCGAGAGGACGCGCGACATCGCGACTTTGAAGGTTTTAGGCTTCTCAAAGAGCGAGATCGCCCTAAGCCTCGTGAGCGAGACGATGATCCTCACGCTGATCGGGGCGTTGTTCGGCTTAGCCTTAGGCTACCCCTTCATGTTCTTGGTCTTGTTCGTGAACCGGGTGGGGATCGTCGAGTTCCTTTATACCGTCTTCCCGTTCACCTACGTCTTCTCTTTCTTCCTGACCTTCTTGACCGCGTTTTTGGTCAACCTGTATTTCTCCTTTCTCACCGGCAGGGTGAAGATGGTCGAGAGTTTGAAATCCGTGGAGTGAAAAAAGGAAAAAGGTGGAAAAAAGCGCGGGAGCCTTTATAATGACGGGCTTCCCATTCGCCGGGATATCGTTATGAATGATCAGATTGTCGCTATCGTCTTTGAGGTGATCGGTTATATCGGGATGGCTTTGGTCGTCCTCTCCTTTTTCTTCCAAAACATCCGCTGGCTGCGGATGATGAACACTTTGGGCGCCGTCCTCTGCGCGGCTTACGGCTTCATGACCAAGACCTATCCGACCGCGGCTTTGAACCTTGCTTTGATCCTGATCAACATGTCTTTCCCGATCCGCTGGTACGCCGAAACGCGGAAAAAGAAAAGGCTGGCCAAGAAGGCGGAGCCATCCAATGAGGAAAAGCCCGAGGAAGCCAAAGAAGAATGAGCGCCATGTCCTCTATTTCTATTCCAAGGAGCAGCCTTCCGCCGGCCGACTCTACTGGCATTATGTCGATGGCCTGGCAGTCGCCTGGTAAGATAAGAAAAAAAGAAAGGGGCTCTAGCCCCTTTTTCTTTTGCTTTCAAAACGAATCCAGGAAGGCTTTGGCGATCGAGAAGTGAAAGGGCGCCACCTTTTTCTGCACCCAGCTATAGATCGCCGGTTCTTTTTCTTCGAACTCCCCATCATATTGGCCTAGCCTCAGCCCCTCCAGGACTTTGGTTTCGGCCTTTCCTTCTTTTAGATAAGAAAGAGCAGGGGACTCCAACCGATCCTCCGAGAAATAGGAACGGCTGATCTTATAGCCATCGCTTCCTTTTTCGTATTGGTCATTGAAGACGACGTCGGCCGCTTGGATGACCGCGCCGACTTTCTTGCCGTCTTTAGGGGCGATATGGAAGAGGCTCGGCACATAGCCGGTCCCATAGCCCGCGGGGTTATCGGGGGCTTCGCTTAAGCCATGGGAATCCTTATAGGATTGCCATTGGTCCAAATCCTCAACGCCGTTCCGATAACGGATCCCTTCTTGGTCGCAGTCGATCAGATAGGCGTTCTCAAGGCCTTTTCGATCCTTGAGGTAATCATTCAGGAAATTGGTTTGGAAGTAGGCGCAGTCGGAGCAGGAGCTACGCGCGTAATAAATCGTGAAATCCTGCGCGCCCGCGTATAAGGCATCCAATTGGCCATCGTCGACATAGAGCATTTTCGGGAAGCTTGCGATCTTCTCATCCATCCACGAAGCGAATGCGGAGGGCGAATCATGGAAGGCTTCGCCGGAAACGGCCTCCTGCTGCGCGAGAAGGCTGCCTTCGGAGAAGATCGCCAGCGTGGGGTCTATGGTCTGTTGGAGGCCGAAAGAAGCGTTCCCTGAAGCGAATAAATCGCTTTGCTCGATCAGATAGACCCGAAGATTATGCTTTTGCATATAGGGGAGCAGGCAGCCATCGCGGAAACTGCTCCAGCATAAGCAGCCGAAGGAGGGGACGACGCCTAAGACGAAGCTCTCTTTCTTTTCCGCCAACCCTTTGATCGTCGAATAGGGGGTCAGATGGGTGATTCTTCTTTCATCGCCGAACGCGCGGATGCTTTGGACGAAATGGGAGTGGGGATCCCCCTCTTCCTGATAGAGCTGGCCATAAAGAAGCTTCGCCGGAGCGGCTTTTTCTTCCTTTCTGCAAGAAGAAAGCAAACCCCCGAGGGCCAATGGGATCAAAAGGAAGGGGAGGAGTCTTTTCATCCCCATCATTTTAAAGCATTTTCCCCGGCGTGGGTGCATTTGCTTTCCTACCCCCTAGGAAAAGGGTTTTTCCCGCGCGCAAAAGCCGCGGAAACGCTTACAAAAACTAGAAGCGGAAATCAGAGCGTTTTCCTGAGGGGGAAAATGACGGATTTTCAAAAAATTTTTCTGCGCCAATTTCTTCGATAATGCCGAAGTTTGGCTCACTTTTTGGCATTCAAAAAACCGCGGGGGTTTTCCCGTGGAAAAAAACGCTTGCAAAATGGGGGGTAAACCCTATTATTTCTTCGTAAAAAATTGGGTCATCTCTTGACCAAGAAAAAGGGGGACGATTCATGGAAGAAAAAGATACCATCATCTCGCTGCAGCACGTGCAGAAGCAATTCGACGGAACCACGGTCGTCGAGGACTTTGACCTCGACATCAAACGCGGGGAATTCGTCACGATCCTCGGCCCGTCGGGCTGTGGCAAGACCACGACCTTGCGGATGATCGCCGGGTTCGAGCTTCCTTCGAAAGGGAAGATTCTCCTCAACGGCGAGGACATCTCGCTTTTGCCGCCTTATAAACGCCCGGTCAACACGGTGTTTCAGCATTACGCCCTGTTCCCGCACCTCGACGTCTACGATAACGTCGCCTTCGGGCTCAAGATGAAGCGCGTGCCCGTCCAGGTCAAAGGCAAAGACGGCAACGTGAAGACCAAGATGAAGAGGATCCCGGCCAAGGAGATCGACGAACGCGTCTCCAAAGCCCTTCAGATCGTCGACCTCGACGAAATGGAAGACCGCGACATCAACACCCTTTCCGGCGGCCAGCAGCAGCGCGTCGCGATCGCCCGCGCCATCGTCAATGAGCCGCAGGTGCTCTTGCTCGATGAACCGCTCAGCGCCCTTGACCACAAAATGCGCAAAGACATGCAGATCGAGCTCAAGGAAATGCATAAGAAACTCGGGATCACCTTCCTCTATGTCACCCATGACCAGGAAGAGGCCCTCACGATGTCGGATACGATCGTCGTCATGAACGACGGCTTCATCCAGCAGGCGGGCACCCCGGAAGATATCTATAACGAACCGGTCAATGCCTTCGTCGCCGATTTTATCGGCGAGAGCAACATCTATAACGGCACGATGACCGCCAAGCTCAAATGCCGCTTCATCGGCGCCCAGTGGGACGTCATCGATATCGTCGTGCGCCCGGAAGACGTCGAGCTCGGCGAGCCCGGCAAAGGCAAGGTCGACGGGGTCATCTCCAGCAAGATCTTCAAGGGCATGACCTACGAATTCATCGTCAACGTCGGCAAAAACGAAGTCTATTGCCGCGATACCCATGACCACCAAGTCGGCGAGAAGGTCTCGATCAGCGTCGATAAGAACAACATCCAGGTCATGCATAAGGACTTCACCGTCAATCAGTGGACCGATGCCTATATCAATAACAGCGGCGAGCTGGTCCTCGGCGATGAGGCCAATTTCGAATGCGTCCTCACCAAATTGATCCCCGGCTCCACTTGGGAAGAGGGGACCGCGGTCCTCACCGATCCCAAATCGGGCAAATCCTATAACCTCAACGACGCCGACGTGGTCGCCGAGGTCGACCTCGATAAAATCGAGCTCTCCGACGATCTTTCCGCCGGACCCGTCAGCGGCACCG
>CADCLZ010000091.1 GCA_902802365.1 uncultured Erysipelotrichaceae bacterium
GTGATCCGCGAAGACGATGGCAAGATCAACGCGCCGATCGGCAGAGACCGTATGCATCCGACCAAGATGGCGGTGGATGTCGATCGTGGCAAGGAGTCGATCACCTATTTCCATGTCTTGAAGCGTTACCATCAAGATAACGTCACCCTGATCAGCTGCCGTCTATTGACCGGCCGCACCCATCAAATCCGCGTCCATCTCGATTATATCGGCCACCCGGTGATCGGGGATCCATTATACGGATCTGGCAACCGAAAGCTCTACGGCAACGGCCAATTGCTCCATGCTTATCGGCTGACCTTCCTCCATCCGGAAGATGGCAAGGAAAGATCGTTCGAAATTTGCTTGCCAGACTACTTCAAAGCGGTCATGGATCAGCTTCGATAAAAGAAAAAACCAGGTCATTGAATCTGGTTTTTATTTGATGCGATCGGCGTTTTTGAAGTTCATCTTCGCGACTTTGCCCAACTCTTCTTCGCCATATTCCTTCCAGAACTTCTTGGCGAATGAGTCGACGGCTTCGCCGGCTCCAAGCGGGAACGATACCCCGTATTTCTTCCCCATTTCCTCCATCTTCTTAAGGAAATGATAACGGGCTAAGCAAGAGGCGAGGGCGACCGAGGGGAAATGGGTCTCTCCCTTGGTCAAGAAGAAGATGTTGCGTTGGACCTCCGGCTCATCTTTCAGATAGGAATAATAAAGCTCTTCCTCGGCGAATTGGTCTTGGCAGGGCCTTGCCTCTTCATGACGTTTCATGAGGTTGAGCAATGCGCGGTTATGCATCTTCGCCTTCATCTTGTTGATGTTCATCCCATCGCCATGGAGGGAATTGTATTTCTCGTTATCGAGGGTGAGCATCGAATAATCGGCTTCGGGAAGCAATTTTGGGACGACCGCGAGGATATATCCATCATCAAGCTTCTTGGAATCGGTGATCCCATATTTTTGGACGAGCGAGAACATCGCGCGGTCGCAATAGGCGGCGCAGACGATGATCGGGCCGAAGAAATCGCCGGTTCCGACTTCGTCGGAGCCAACCTGGGTGAAGAAGCGGAATGGGACTTTCGGGGTCCTTTTTAAGGGGACCGCGAGGCTCACTTCCTCGCCGAAAATGCTCGCTTCTTCCTGGCAGTGCGGGCCCTGGAAGACGGCCTTCCTTTTGCCTTCTTTATCCTCTTTCTCATAGAGGGTGATCGCGCAGCCATCGTGCTTGGCCATGAACAAAACATAGATGCTCGGCTTCTCGCATTCTTCGTGGCGATAAAGCTCGATCAGCTTCTTTTGCTTCTCTTCATTGAGGCGGATCGTCGCGGTGAATGAGGTGACTTCGCTCTTCATAGCGTTATTATAAGGCACAAAACGCGCGAACGCGGGCGCAAAATGATATAATCGCTTAGAAATGGAAAACGCCTACCGGACACTGGAATTCGAAAAGGTGAAGAAAATCGTCTTGGGCTACGCCTCGACCGAACGCGGCCAAGCCCTGGTCGAAGACCTTCATCTTCTTTCTCGTTACGGCGGCTTCCCGATCGGCGGCTCGAAGGATCTTCGCGCTCCTTTGGACTACGCCGAAAAAGGCGGGGTCCTCACGCCGAGCGAGCTTCTGGCGATCGCCGAAGACCTCCGGACGGTGGTGCTCCTAAAGGATTATTTCAAGAAGGTCGAGTTCAGCGATCTTCTATTGGCCTATCAGGAAGGGATCATCGCGATCCCCATGCTCCTCGAAAAGATCGAGGATACGGTGGGGCCCGACCTTGAAATCAAGGATGAAGCCAGCCCGACTTTGCGGGCGATCCGCGCGAAGAGAAAGCGTCTCGAACGCAAGATCCTCGAATCGCTCACCAGCTTGATCCATAAGTATCAGCCGTATTTGAACGGCTCCAGTTTCGCCTATAAGAACGGCCATTATGCCTTGCCGGTCAATAACGTCTATAAAGCCAAGGTCAGCGGCCTCGTCCAAGATGTCTCCGGCTCTGGGGAGACCTTGTTCGTCGAACCGGAGGAATTGCTCCGGATCCAGAACGAGATCTTGATGAATGAGCAAGAGGAGAAAGAAGAGATCGCGAGGATCTTGATCGCCTTAACCGGCATCGTCAAAACCGATAAGGAATTCCTCTTGGAGAACAATGACCGCATCAGCTATCTCGACTTCTTGCTCGCAAAAGCGAGATTCGGCGATAACTACCACGGCCATGTTCCGCATTTATCGGAGAAAAAAGAGATTTCGATCTACGGCGCCCGCCACCCGCTTCTCGACCAGAAGAAGGCGATCCCCAATGATTTCTCCTTAAGCAAAGATGAGCCGATCATGATCATCTCCGGCCCGAATGCCGGCGGCAAGACCGTCGCCTTAAAGACCCTTGGGCTATTGGTCCTTTGCTTTGAGTGCGGCCTACCGATCCCCGCCAAAGACGGGGCGGAGATCTCCTATTGCCCGCATGTGTATGCCGACATCGGCGACGGCCAATCTATCTCCGATTCCCTCTCGACCTTCGCCGCGCATATCACCCAGGTGGCAGGTATTTTGAACGGAGCGGAAAAAGATGACCTCGTCCTCTTCGATGAAATCGGAACCGGCACTTCGCCGCAAGAAGGGGAAGCCTTGGCTTATGCGAGCATCAAGAAGCTTTTGGGGATCGGCTGCTTCGCCCTCGTCAGTTCGCACTTCAATGGATTGAAAGCCTATGCCTTAAAAGAGCCGCGCTTAGTTTCGGCGTCGATGCTTTTCGACGAAAGCAAATTGCTTCCGACCTATCGGCTGAAGAGAGGCCTTCCCGGCGAGTCTTATGCCTTTGAAGTCGCTGCCCGGTATGGGTTAAAGGAAGATGTCGTCGAAGAAGCGAAAGCCTTCCTGGGAATGGACAAGGGAACCGAGCAAAGCGCGCTTTCCCGCCGCTTGCTCGACCTCACCCTCAAAGAAGAGGAGCTAGAGGCCGAACTCCTTGCCCAAAACCGGGCGCTGGAAGAAGAAAGAAAACGGGTCGAACGCGAACGGAAAGCCCTAGAAGAAAAAGAAGGTAACCTCGCGGAGATCGCCAAGCAAAAAGAAGCGCGGTTACTGGAAAAAGCCAGAAATCAGGTATCCGACTTGATATCCATCCTTTCCAAGCCGGACGTCAAACTTCACGAAGCGATCGAAGCCAAGAAGAAACTCGAGAACCTCGGCGAAGAAGAAGAGGAAGAAGGCCTTGTCTCAGATGAGCCGATCCAAGCCGGGGATTACGTCGTGCTCCCCGAGTTCGGGATGCGCGGGCTCGTCATGAAGGCCAATGACCGCCAGATCGAAGTCCAGACCTCGGACGGCTTCACGGTGAAGAGCAAGCCGAACAAGGCCAAGAAGGTGGCTAAACCCGTCGAGAAAAAGGAAAACCTCGCCGAGGTGGATAGAAGCCTAAG
>CADCLZ010000092.1 GCA_902802365.1 uncultured Erysipelotrichaceae bacterium
GCGGGGAATTTAAGGACGTAGCGTTCGTAGAGGTCGTTGCGGTTGACCTCCGCGAAATGATAGACGCCCGGGCCGATCAAGACGATGTCATCGCTTTTAAGGATCTTTTCGTTGGCCTCGACATGGTAATTCACCGAGCCGGAGACGAAATAGACGAGCTCGAAGAAGATGTGCATGTGCTTGCCATACTCATCTTTCGGGGACGAAGCGCGGTCGAGTTTGTGGGCGATATCGATGTCTTTGTAAACAAATGAGAACATGGGCTTATCCGCCTTTTTCTTATTTCTTTTGCAAGAAATATTCTAAACATTTGCAAAAAACATACAATGGAAAAGGCGGAATTGGCTAATTAATTTTGCAAATCACGACGTGATTAATTGCAATGGCAATTGCCTAGGGCACTTCCTAAAATGTCATTCGATTGATCAAAAGGGGCGCTTTCGCACCCCAGAAAGGATGCGTTTATGGCGACTGCTCCCGTCACGCGGGATGGCAATAATCTTGCCGTCAACCGCGCCAAAGGCTGGCAAATCGCATTGTTCCCGTTCAATAATGCGGCCACCAATGTTTATTTTGCCTTTTACAACTACTTCACTTATTGGGCGTTCCTTTACTTGACCGGCTCGACCGGCGCCGCGATCGGCGGGACGATCATCTCCGCCGCCTTGGCGATGGCGGTCACCCATTTCAACGCATTATTCGCCCCCTTGATGCGCATCTTCGACGGCATCACCGACCCGATGCTCGGCGTTTTGATGGACCGCACCCATGGCAAGCTCGGCAAACGCGGCATTCCCTTCGACGGGGGAGTCGGAACCGTCTTCAGCTGGATCGTCTACATCATCTCCTATGTCATCTACGTCATCGGCTACACCGGCCAGGGCGCCTGCACCAAGGCGGGTCAGACCGCTTTGACCAATGACCCGAAGCAGCGCTCCCAATTCGTCATCTGGAACATGATCGGCATGATCGGCTCGATCGTCTTGGTTAACGTCATGGCCGGCGGCGTCCTCGTCAACGAGGCGATCTGCGCCAAAGGCGCAATCTTCACCGCCGATACCAGCATCTGGACCCTGATCGGAAACGGCAGCATCCAGGATATCAATGGTACGACCTACACCGTCGCTCAGCTCCTCCGCATCGGCGTGGAGGAAATGGGCCAGCTCCCGGCCGGGGTCGCTTTGAACCGCGGCGCTTCCTATGGTCTTCCTTTCTATAACATCATGGTTCCGTTCGTGATCGTCGTCTCGGCGATCTACACCACGATGGCGGTGGCCGCGATCTGGAACAAAGACCGCCCCGAGTTCTGGGGCGTCGGCCAGTCTTCGATGAAATTCAAAGACACCCTCAAGATCCTCAAAGACAACAAAGAGATCCGCTGGCTCGTCACTTCCAGCGGCCTCAACAAACTCGCCTCGACCGTCGCCACCAGCGGCACCGTCGCCTTCTTGGTCTACGGCTGCTTGATGGGCGATTATAACGGCCTCTTCATCCCGTTCTACGCGCTTTGCTTCGTGTTCATGGGCCTCTTCTTCGTCTGGGGCTCGGCGACCGCGGGCAAAAAAGGCCAAAAGCGCGGCGTCGCCCAGTTCACCGCCTTCGCCTTCCTCTTCTACATCGGCTTATTGATCATGCTGATCGTCTGGAACAAAGATAACCCCGCCACCCATTTGAGCCTTTATTCCATGGAAGGCGGCTTCCACCTCACGATCAACTTCTACACGATCCTCTTCATCATCCTCTATGGCTGCGGCTATGGCGCCTTCAACTGCTGCGATAACCTCACCATCCCGATGGTCGCCGACGTCACCGACTATGAGACCTATCGCTCGGGCAACTATGTCCCCGGCGCGATGGGCACGATCTTCTCGCTCATCGATAAGATCATCTCCTCGCTCCAGACGCTCCTATTGACCCTCTTCATCGTCACGATCAACCCGAACGTCAACGCGCTTCCCGCCGAAGGCACCCCCTATGTCGAAGGCATGCAGCTCTCGGCGATCATCTGCTTCTGCTTGCTGCCGATGATCGCTTGGCTCGTCACCCTCTTCTGCATGACGAGGTACAGCCTTTCCGGCGACCGCCTCCGCGAGATTCAGGCCGTCAACGCCGTCCGCAAAGCGGCGATCGAGGGCGGGATGAGCAAAGAAGAGGCGATGGCCACTTGGAACACCATCGACCAGGTCCCGGCCGTCTTCGTCTATTCGATCAAAGAGAAGAAGCCCGCGAAAGAGAACTTCCTCGATCGCGCTTATGCGAAGGTGTTCTCCCGCAAGGAGAAGATCGGCGCGCCGGCTTCCAGCAACGCGGTCGATATCCCCGAGCGATATCGGACCGAAGCCGTCAAAGGCTTGATGGCCAGCCAACAAGAAAACGAATAAGCATCCTTAGACTCCTTTCTAGGAAAGGTCGCCTTTGGCCAAGGGCGGCCTTTTCCTTAAAAGAAAGCGAGCGCTTCTCTTTCTCCCGTTTCTGCTTATGGTAGAATATCCCCCAGCGAGGAAAAGCCATGTCGAAAGCAGATCAGATTTTCATTGAGAATATGAAGGATATCCTGGAGAACGGTTACTGGGATACCGATTTGGACGTCCGTCCCCATTGGGAAGACGGAACCAAGGCCCATACGGTCAAGAAATTCGGGATCGTCAACCGTTATAACCTCCAAGAAGAGCTCCCGATCCTCACGATTCGCCGGACCGCGTTTAAGTCCTGCATCGACGAGATCCTTTGGATCTGGCAGAAGAAGAGCAACAGCATCCACGACCTCCATTCCCATATCTGGGATTCGTGGGCGGACGAAAACGGCACGATCGGGAAGGCCTATGGCTATCAGCTTGGCAAGAAGGCGATTTATCCCGAAGGGGAATTCGATCAGGTCGACCGCGTCCTTTTCGATCTGAAGCATAACCCGCAGTCCCGGAGGATCCTCACCAATATCTATAACTTCGAGGATCTTCATGAGATGGGCCTATATCCCTGCGCCTATTCGATGACCTTCAACGTCACCGGCGATACCTTGAACGGCATCCTCAATCAACGCAGCAACGACATGCTGACCGCGAACAACTGGAACGTCCTCCAATACGCGGTGCTTCTGATGATGTTCGCCCAGGTGAGCGGGCTGAAGCCCGGCACCCTGATCCACGTCATCGCCGACGCCCATATCTATGACCGCCACGTCGCGATCGTGAAGGAGATCATCGCCAAGCCCCAGCATAAGGCGCCGACCCTGAAGATCGATCCGAACGTGAAGGATTTCTATGACTTCACCCTCGATAGCTTCGAGCTCGTCGATTACGAATACGAGCCGCTCGATAAGAAGATTCCGGTGGCGGTATGATCATCTCGATACTAAACTGCGATAAAAAATGGGGGATCGGCAAGAAGAACGGCCTATTGTTTTCCCTGCCCCGCGATATGAAGTTCTTCCGCGAGACCACCAGCGGCCATGCGGTGGCGATGGGGGAGAACACCTTGCTTTCCTTCCCGGGCGGCAAGCCTTTGAAGAACCGGACGAACATTGTCTTGTCCGCGGATGGAAGCCATGAGTACGAAGGCGTGATCAACGTCCATGATTTCCCCGCCTTTTTGAAGGCGATCAAAGAAAAGGAAGAAGAAGGGGACGTCTATATCATCGGCGGGGCCTCGATCTATCACCAAACGCTTCCTTATGTCGATTTGGTCTACCTCACCAAGGTCGATGAAGACGGCGGGGCGGAGGTGTTCTTCGATAACCTCGATGAGCATCCCGATTTCACGTTGATCAAAGAAAGCGAGCCCCTAGAGGATAATGGCCACCGAATCATCTTCACCACCTATCGCAACGCGCATAAAATATCAATTGATTTCTAAAGGAGTCAGCCATGATTAAAAAAGTTTCAAGAATCCTCATATTGATCGGCGCGATCTACGGCATCGTTTCCATCGTCTCGCTGTTGATCGCCGGCATCGTCACCGCCGTCCTCGCCTCGCCCACCTGCACCGAGTTTCTTACCAAAGGCCTTACGGAAGGCTGGGCCCATACGAGTTTCGAGGGAAGCCAGGAGGAGCAGGTCGCCTTCATGCAGCTCGTCCTCTTGATCATCTCGATCCTTGTCTTCGTTTTGGTGATCCCGGCCGTTGTCTCCAGCATCCTTTG
>CADCLZ010000093.1 GCA_902802365.1 uncultured Erysipelotrichaceae bacterium
AGCGGGCTGCCCGCGGATGCGCTGGAGATGCTTTCTAAGGTCGCCGATGCCTCGCCCGCCGATATCTGGTGGAACGCCGGCATGATGGTGCTCTTCGCGACGATCACGATGCTTGCTCAGCTGATCATCGCCGTTTTGGCCGCGATCGTTTCCTCAAGCCTCGCCACCGATATCCGCGCGAAGATCAATACGAAGATCTCCGGGATGTCCTTAGAGGGGATCGGACGCTACAGCGTCCCATCCTTGGTCACCAGAAGCACCAACGACATCCAGCAGGTGCAGTTTTCGTATCTATTGATCTTCCGGATGGTCTTCGCCGCCCCGGTCACCGCGATCTGGGCGATCGTGAAGATCCAGGTCTCCGGCGCTTGGCAGCTTACTTTGGTCTCGGCTGGCGGCGTGGTATTCAT
This sequence comes from uncultured Erysipelotrichaceae bacterium, assembly GCA_902802365.1. Lineage (GTDB taxonomy): Bacteria > Bacillota_I > Bacilli_A > RFN20 > CAG-826 > Alloenteromonas. The sequence goes on from CADCLZ010000093.1 coordinate 411, forward strand.
CGTCATCGGCATGGCTTTGCTCATGATCTTCGCGATGCCGCGCTTCCGGAAGTTCCAGACCTTATTGGATCGCCTTAATGGCGTCGCCCGCGAATCGATCTCCGGCGTCCGCGTCGTCCGCGCCTATAATGCCGAAGAATATCAAAACGCGAAGTTCGCCAAAGCCAATGAAGCGTTGACCCATAATGGCTTGGTGGCCGGCCGCTTGATGGCTTTGATGAACCCCTGGATCAACATCGTGATGAACGGGGTGAGTTTGGGCATCTATTGGTTGGGCGCCTACCTCATTCACGATGATGCCGGCATCGCATATAGCGATGTCACCCAATATATGATGCTCTCCAGCCAGATCATCATGTCCTTCATGATGCTCTTGATGCTCTTCATCATGATCCCGAGGGCTCAGGTATCCGCCAAGCGCATCCATGAAGTCCTGGCCACCCCGGAGACGATCCTTGATCCGGAAACCCCGAAAGAGATCCTGGATGAAGATCGCGGCTCGATGTCCTTTGAAGACGTCTGCTTCACCTATCCCAATGGGGAAGCCGATGTGGTGGAGGGCTTATCCTTCTCGGTCGCAAAAGGCCAGACGTTGGCGATCATCGGCTCCACCGGCAGCGGCAAATCGACGATCGTCCATCTGATGAACCGCCTTTATGACGTTAGAAGCGGATCGATCAAAGTCGATGGGGTCGACGTCAAAGACCTGAACAAAAAGACTTTGCGCTCATTGCTTGGCTATGTCCCCCAGAAAGGTTTCTTATTCTCCGGCACCGTCCATTCGAACATCGCCTTCAGCAATCCGGATATGCCGATGGAGCAGGTCGAGGATGCGGCGAAGGTCGCCTGCGCCGATTCCTTCATTCAAGAGATGGCCGAAGGCTATGAATCGCAGATCGCCCAAGGCGGCACGAATGTCTCCGGCGGCCAAAGGCAACGCCTTTGCATCGCCCGCGCAGTCGCAAAACATCCCGAATTCCTGATCTTCGATGATTCTTTCAGCGCCCTCGACTTCAAGACCGACCGCCAGGTGCGCGAGAACTTAAAAGCCGCGGCGAAGGGCGTGACGAAGATCGTCGTCGCCCAGCGCATCGGCACGATCATGGACGCCGATTGCATCCTCGTCCTAAGCGAGGGCAGGATCGTCGGCAAAGGGAAGCATGAAGAATTGCTTCAAGGCTGCGAGACCTATCGCGAGATCGCTTTGTCGCAGCTATCCAAGGAGGAGCTTGGTCTATGAGCCCGCGGCCGAGGAACGACATCGCGCGCTTCCGCGATCCCGCCAAAGTCCGGGAAGGCAGGAAGAAGCTCATCCAAGCCCTTAAGGGCTTCTATCCCTGGATCATCCTGGGCGCCCTTTTCATCACCGCCTCGGTGGTGATCTCTTTGCTCTCCCCGCAGATTTTGAAGCAGCTCACCAATGAGATCGCCACGCCTTCGCGGCTCCCCGATGGCGAGATCGACCTTGAATTCGTCTCGCAGAAAGGTTTGACGATGGCGATCCTATATGGGGTTTCGGCCATCCTCGGCTTCTCCTCGAGCTTCATCTTCACGACGATCGGCGAGTATTTCTCGCGCAATCTCCGTAAGAAAATCGCCGAGAAGATCAACCGCCTGCCCTTATCCTATTTCGATACCACGAAGACCGGCGATATCCTTTCGCGCGTCACCAATGACGTCGATACGATCTCCGAGAGCCTTCGTTCCGCCATCTCCTCTTTGATCTCCGCCATCTTCTTATTGGTCGGCGTCATCGTCGCGATGTTCGTCACCGCCTGGCAATTGGCTTTGATCGTCTTGGCCAGCCTCCCCTTAGTGGTGGCGGTCCTTGGGGTGATGAACTTCCTCGCGATGCCGCGCTTCCGTCAACGTCAGCATGTTCTAGGCGAACTGGAAGGGATCGTCGAAGAGAATTACGGCGGGCAGCTCATCATCCAATCCTTCGGCGCGGAGGAAAGGGCCAACGAAGCCTTCGCCGCGAAGAACAAAGAACTTGGCAGGGCGATGTTCGAAGCCCAGTTCTTCGGCGGCTTCATGCAGCCGGCGATGAACCTCGTCTCCTATCTGGCGATCGCCGCGGTTTGCTTAACCGGCGGTCTTTTGATGGATAACGACCCGGCGATGAGCTTTGGCACGATCTCCGCCTTCTTGGTCTATATCAACTTGTTCCAGTCGCCCTTATCCTCTTTGGCCCAAGGGGTCAATATGCTGCAATCCGGATCGGCGGCTTCTTACCGCGTCTATGAGTTCCTTGGCCAGCAAGAGCAGGAATCCGAAGAAGGGAAGGGCAGGAAACTGCTGATCCATGGCGATGAAGAGATCAAGGGCCAAGTGAGCTTCGATCACGTCAATTTCTCCTATGATCCATCGCGGGAAATCATCCATGACTTCTCCGCCCATCTTTCGCCTGGCCAAAAGATCGCGATCGTCGGGCCGACCGGCGCGGGCAAGACCACGATGGTCAATCTTTTGATGAGATTCTATGAGACGAGCGCCGGCGACATCTCGATCGACGGGGTGAAGATCAAGGATATGGCGAGGACCGAAGTCCGCGACCTCTTCGCGATGGTCCTGCAAGATACCTGGGTATTCGAAGGGAGCATCCGCGAGAACCTCGTCTATAACTCCGAGAACGTCCCCGACGAAGACCTTTGGGCGGTCCTGAAGCAATGCGGCTTGAAGCATTACGTCGAAACGCTTCCCGGCCAACTCGATTATGTCTTGAAGGATTCCTCCGAGATCTCCGGCGGCGAACGGCAGCTTCTTACCATTGCCAGGGCAAGCCTGAAGAAGGCCTCGTTATTGATCCTCGATGAAGCGACTTCCAACGTCGATACCAGGACCGAAGCAAAGCTTCAGAAGGCGATGGACGCGCTTATGAAGGGCAAGACCTCCTTCGTCATCGCCCATCGTCTATCGACGATCACCAACGCCGACTGGATCTTGG
>CADCLZ010000094.1 GCA_902802365.1 uncultured Erysipelotrichaceae bacterium
GGCGGCTTCGCCGAAGAGCTCGTTGTTTTCGTTCTTGCACTCGGTGACGCCGTCGGTATAAAGGAGCAAGTGGCCCATCGGCTCCAAAAGGATCTTCTCCTCGACGAGCGCGGGGTCTTCGAAGGTGCCCAGCAAGAAACCGTGGTTGCATTCCAGATAATGGAAATCGCCGTTGTTCCCTTGGATGACCGGGGGGTTATGGCCGCAGTTGCAGAAGGTCATTTCGCCGGTCTTCTTGTCGATCTTGCCGATGAAGGCGGTCAAAAACATCATCGAGTCATTGCCTTTAAAAAGGCCGGCGTTCATGCGCTTAGCGATCTGCAGCGGCGAGGAATAACGCGCCGCGCCGGTTTCGAAATAGCTATTGGCCTTCATCATGAATAGCGAGGCGGGGACGCCTTTGCCCGAGACGTCGCCGATCACAAAGAAGATGTCGTCGCCCTTTTGCAGATAGTTATAGAAATCGCCGCCGACTTCTTTGGCGGTATGCATCGAGCCGAACATCGCGATGTCATCGTCATCGATGAATTCGGAAGGGATCGCGGAGAGCTGGATCTCCTGGGCGACGTTAAGCTCGGTGGAGAGCTTTTGCTGCTCGCTCTTCAAGATGACCTCGTTCTTCAAGAGGTTATAGGTGCGGACATTGAGGCCGAGCGAGGCGAAATAGATGATCGTGATGATCGCGCCGCGGGCCAAGAAATAATAACGGAAGACATCGAGGTAGCGGTTGACGCCCGATTCCAACAATTCGTGGAGATAGAGATAGCGGTTTTCGACCGTATCGGGATCGGGGATCCGCCAGACGCCTTCGGTGCTCTTGCCGAAGAGATTCATGTCGAATTCGCCGAAGAACATGCCGGCATAGATGCTTAAAAGCATCAGCGTCAAGACGGCGATATAGACGCGGGTGGTGAGTTTGCGCGAATAGTAATGGTTGGCGATGACGATCGCGAATGCCCAGCCTAGCGTCGCATGCTTGGGGAGGGCGATGTTGAGCGAAGTCATCACGAAGAGGATCAGGATCATGATGAAGTCGCGATAGGTCGTTTTCTGGACGAATTTGGTGCGCGACCAGATGATCGGGGAGAGGCAGATCGCGATGTTGATCGGCATGAGGATGTAGATCAGGGTGTAGTTATTGAGCGGGAACAGCTTGAAGAGATAGCCAACGAAGATGCCGCTTAAGATGATCGCCATGAAAATCGAGACCTTGGTCATCTCTTTGTTCACGTTGATCTCGTTATTGATATACGCTTCCGCGACCAAGGGGTCGTAGATCCTGCTCGTCTTCTTCCTCGCCATATCAGAACCTCAGATTCGGGTATTTCCCCAATAAGGATAGCAATCTTCCGCGCGAACCCGAAAACCTCTTTTCGTCCTCGGGGGTGTTTTTCTTCGTCCACCACATCATATGGACGTATGCGAGGATTTTGATCTTATCGAGGGCCGCCTCGCCATAATCCTTGCCGAGGGCGACCTTCATCAGGCGATCGAAGATCTCCTTCGTCATGTCGGCCGATAAGCCCAAGAAATCCAAGCTGTTGCCGGGCTGGTCTTCTTCGAAAGCGACATAAGGGCAATAAACCAGGGCGTCTTCGAAGATCGGGTGGCCTTTGGAGAGGGTATCCATGTCGATCAGGAAGAACTCGTCATCGCGGACCATGATGTTCTTCACGTGGCAATCGCCGTGGATGAACGTCGTCCGATCGGGGATGGATTGGAGGTATTCGCGGAGGCTTTTGCGGCTTTTTTCGTCCAAATCGGAGGCGATGAAGTCCAATTTGCCCATAAAGACCTTCTTCATATCCGGCAGGGCGTCGCTTTCCGATTCCGTCTCGCCGATATGCTTGAACAAGGCGGCGTATTTATCCATCAATCCGTCGAAGCGCTTCGGCTCATCGCGGAAGAGGTCGCGCAGCGATTTGCAATCGAGCATCTCGAAACGGACGCCGAACTTATCGCCGACCTTCACGATGTCGAAGCTGATCGCGGTCGGGATGCCCAAAACGAAGGCTTGCTTGGCCATATTGAGCTCGCGTTCGACTTCGCTGGTGTCTTGGGCGTGCTTGAACACCTTGATGATCGTGTCCTTGTCGAGGCGGTAGACATAGGAGAAATAGCCCTCCCCGATCAATTCGGCCTTGGAGACATCGATTTCCTTCAGGGCTTTCTTGATCTCCATCATCGAGGTGAAGCCGGTCATCTCGAAGATTTCATAGACTTCGAGCGAGGCGTTGATGATCTTGAATTCCTTGGCGCTTTGGCGAAGCTTCAAAACCACGCGGAGACCGGCGCTGGAGATATAAGTGAGTTTGGCGAGGTCGAGGATCAAGGATGAGAAGGCGTTCTTCTCGAGGACCTGGTTGATTTCCCCTTCTTTCTCGGCCGCGTTCTGAGAGTTCAGTTCCCCTTCGAGGGCAATCGACAAAATGCCATTGGCGAGTTTATGCTCCATAAGCTTCCTTTCCCGTCGTTTCCAGTCGCCTTAAAGATAGCTTTTTACACCCCCGTTTGCAAAGCGCTTTTCGCAAAAAGCCGACGAAAGAAAAAGGCACTCCTACAAAAGGAATGCCTTTTCGAATGGGAATCAATAACCTTCGACGCGCGGGAGGAGCTCTTCGACGATCTGCTTGGTCTTCGCGAATTCCGCGGCGTATTCATCGGGATGATGGGCGTAATGGGAGAGCAGGAGGAAGTAGGCCAAGAACGAGATCTTGTCCTGGATCGCCTGGGGGTTCTTCTCTCGGCCGTAAAGTCTTTGGAAGAGATCGTCGTAGAACTTCTGGGTGAAGCCGGGCTCGGTGCCCATGAATTCCTCGATGTTCCCGGGGGTGATCACGTCGAAGCAGACATAGGTGCGATAGAGGTTGGCGATCTCAAGGATCGGGTTGCCTCGGCAAAGGGTATCCATATCGATGAGGATCATGCCATCCTTCCCATAGAAGATGTTCTTGAAATGGCAGTCGCCGTGGACGAGGGTGTCGTCGTCTTTGATCGTGCGGATCCTTTTGGCGATTTCCGCGAAGAAATCCTTCTCCAGCACCTTCTCGATCAAGCCGAGGCGGTACTCAAGGTCTTTGGTGAGGAGCGGGATCTTCGGATTGTTGGTTTTGGTGGAGCCGAGCTTCTTCAATAACGAGGCATAGGCATCGAGGTATTCATCATACTTCTCGGGGTGCTTCAACAGGCAGGAAAGAAGCGAATCGCAGTCGATCAGTTCATAAACGACGCCATAGCATTCCTCTTTGACTTTCACGATGTCAAAGCTGATCGCGGTCGGGATGCCCAAGATGAAGGCTTCCCTGGCCAAATCGCGTTCGCGTTCAATATCGCTGATCGGGTTCCCGCGGAAG
>CADCLZ010000095.1 GCA_902802365.1 uncultured Erysipelotrichaceae bacterium
GGAGATCTGTTCGGACAGGTCGCTGGCCGCGAAGATCATCTCCGCATTGGAGACGCGGTAGTCTTCGATGAAGACCATCTTCAGCTTTTTATTCGTGCGCGGATCGTTGTTGATGACGTCCGCGACGGCGTTGCAGAGCTTGATGGTGAGCTTGGCGATCTTGTAGCCGGACGAGGCCTTTGCGCCCAGGATGAAGGTGCGCGGGACCATGTCGCGGTCCGGGAAATCGGACAGCTGGTTGTACAGATACATCACGTGCAGGATGTTCAGCAGCTGGCGCTTGTATTCGTGCAGACGCTTGACCTGCACGTCGAAGAGCGTATCCGGGTCGATGTCGACGCCGTTGTGCTCCTTTACATATTTCGCAAGAGCGATCTTGTTGCGGCGTTTGAGGCTTAAGAACTCCTGCTGCGCGACCGGATCGTCGGCATAGGGCTTTAGTTCCTCGATCTTCGAATAATCGGTCTCCCATTCGCTGCCGATCCGGCTATTGATGAGCTTCGCAAGACGGCGATCGCTATACATCAGCCATCTGCGATGGGTGACGCCGTTGGTCTTGTTGTTGAACTTCTTCGGGAAATAGCGATAGAACGCGGAGAAGGTGTATTCCTTGAGGATGTCGGTGTGGATCTTGGCGACCCCGTTGACCGAGAAGGCGACGTAGATCGCCATGTTGGTCATATGGATCTGGCCGTCTTTGATGATCCGCATCTGATAACGGTCGGAATCGGAGACGCCGCGCTCATTCATCTCTTGGTTGAAGCGGCGGTCGATCTCCTCGATGATCATGTAGACGCGCGGGACGAGGGTGCGGACGAATTGGACCGGCCACTTCTCAAGCGCTTCGGGCATGACGGTGTGGTTGGTGTAGGCGAAGAGCTTCTTGACGATCTTCATCGCGTCTTCCCAGCCGTAGTTATATTCATCCATCAATAGGCGCATCGCCTCGGGGACCGCGAGTATCGGATGGGTGTCGTCGAGCTGTAAGACATAGGCTTCGTGGAAGTTATCGAAGGTCTTGAACCGGCGATAATGGCTCCGCATGCAGGACTGCAGACCCGCGGAGACCAAGAAATACTGCTGACGGAGGCGGAGCATCCGGCCATGCTCGGTGGAATCATCGGGATAAAGGCCGAAGCAAAGCTCCTTGAGCGTCTGCAGATAGGATTCGAAGGTCTGATCGGTCGGGAGGTTTTGCTCGCTCGGCTCCGCCGACCAAAGGCGGAGGGTGTTCGCGACCCCATTGCGGTAGCCGGGGATCGAGACGTCATAAGGCATCGCGCGGACGCAGGTGGCATTCACGGTGCGCATGCCATATTCGCCGTTGGGCTTTAAGAAGGTCTCGGCTTGGCCATAGAACTTCACTTCCACCGCATGCTTGGGTTTCCTGACCTCGAAGCCGAAGCCATTGGAAAGCCACTGATCGGGAAGCTCAACCTGCTTGCCGTGGACCAATTTCTGGCGGAAGAAGCCATATTCATAACGGATGGTGTTGCCATGTCCGGGCAGACCCAAAGAAGCGATTGAATCGAGGAAGCAAGCAGCCAACCTGCCAAGGCCCCCATTGCCTAAGCCGGCGTCGCTTTCGGCGTCTTCTAAGGCATTGATGTCAATGCCCATCTCCGCCAGGCCATCGCGGGCCATCGCGTAGATGCCGAGGTTCTGAAGGTTATTGACCAGCAGGCGGCCCATCAGGAATTCCATCGAGAAATAAACCAATTGGCGTTCGTTGTTGCGGAAGAGGCCGTATTTCTCCATCAGCCTTCTTTCGAATGTCTGCTTGAAATCGAGTTTGTTGTCGAACATAGGATGTTGCCTTTCTATTGGGTGCGGTTTCGCTTATTTCTTGATTCTGCGTTTGAAGATGCAGGCGGCGTAGGAGCCAAGTTTGATATGGAGGTGGTAAGGCCGGTTCTCGGAAGCGAACATCCCGGTTTCAAGGGGCGCCCCATTGTACTGGTTCCAACCGCCATAGACGTCTTTGTCGGAGTTGAAGATCTCATCCCAAGTCCCCTCGTTGAGGACGCCGATATCGTAATCGGGATAGAAATTCGGCGTCATATTATAGACGAAGAGCAGGTCAGAATCACCATAAGTCCGTTCAAAAGCGAACACGGATTGATCGTGGTTATCGACCATCATCCACTGGAAGTGGTTGGGATCGAACTCGCATTTGTACATCGCCTCTTCGGCTTTGTAGATCAGGTTCAAATCGCGGCAGAGCCTGCGGATCGAATCGTGCTTGGGATAAGAGAGCAGGTTCCACGGCAGCGAACGGTTCTCGTTCCATTCGTCGAAAGAGCCGAGCTCATTGCCCATGAAGCTCAGCTTCTTGCCGGGATGGCCATATTGATAGGCATAGAGGTTACGGAGGAGGGCGAACTTCGCATCGTAGTCCCCGTGCATCTTGTTGATGATCGTGCCTTTGCCATGCACGACTTCGTCGTGGCTAAGCGGAAGCAGGAAGTGCTCGCTCCAGAAATACATCATCGAGAAGGTGAGTTTGTTGTGCTCGTACTTCTTGTAGATCGGGTCCTTCCCATAGTATTTGAGGGTGTCATTCATCCAGCCGAGGTCCCACTTATAGTCGAAGCCGAGGCCGCCATATTCGGTCGGGACGGTGACTTTGGTGAAATCGGTCGAGTCTTCGGCGATCATCATGATCCCGGGATGTTCATAATGGAGTTTGCCGTTCAAGCGCTTGATGAATTCGGTGGCACCGGTGTTCTCGCCATTGTTCTTATTGCCATCCCAATAAACGATATTGCTGACCGCATCGACGCGGATGCCGTCGAAATGGAAATAGGTCAGGAAATAGTTCATCGCCGAGATCAGGAAGCTTCTGACCGGGTCTTTGCCGAGGTCGAACTGCGCGCTTCCCCACGGCGATAAGGTATGGGCGGGATCGCTATATTCATAGAGGCAGGTGCCGTCATACTCGCGGAGGGCGTAGGCATCGGTCGCGAAATGGACGGGGGCGAAATCGAGGATGACGCCAAGACCGGCCTGGTGCATGCGGTCGACGAAGGACATGAGTTGCTTCGGGTTCCCATAACGGGAGTCCACCGAATAAAAACCCGTCGCCTGATAGCCCCAGCTTCCATCGAAGGGATATTGGGTGATCGGCATGATCTCGACATGGGTGTAGCCGGTCTCCCTCATATAGGGGATCAGATAGTCCGCCACTTCTTCATAAGAAGGATAACGATCGCCGATCTTGCCCTTCCAAGAGCCGAGATGGACTTCATAGATCGATAAAGGCGCTTCTTGGCAGTTGGTCCTCTTCTTCATCCAGGGGTCGTCGTGCCAGATGAAGCCTTCGATATCGAAGAGCCGCGAGCAGGTCAACGGACGGAACTCCGAGAAGAAGGCGAATGGGTCGGCTTTATCGACGTATTCGCCGCGGGCGTTCCTGAAATGGTATTTGTAGCTTTGATAATCGTGCAATCCGCCGACGAAGGTCTCCCAGACGCCGGAATCGTCGATCTTGGCCATCTTGTCGGCCCCGACGTCCCAGCCGTTGAACTCGCCGATGACCGAGACATCGCTCGCCATCGGGGCATAAAGCCGGAAATAGACGCCGTGGACGGTCAGAGTCTTTTTGACTTTCTTCGCCCGGCCCGTTCCCGAAGCGGGTTTTTCCAACTCCTCCACCTCGAAATCCTTGGTGCCGAAATGCGCCCCGAAATATTCGTAAGCCCGGGTAGTCTGGCCCATAAGGAAATCGTAAAGAAGACCGAATGCCATAACAATTACCTCCGAAATCGCCTTTATTATAATTCGCTTTGCTTTCATTAGAAAGTCAAAGCAAGGGCGAATAGGAAAGGGAAAACCGCGGGAAAGGACGCTGGATGAAGAAAAGCTTGGCCTAAGGATAGGCGCATCGGCCAGGGAGGGGGGATAACTGTATGGCCTGTATTAAGATAACGCAACTGCTTCCTCTCGCGTTGCCCATACGGGGCAAAAAGGGTAAAATTCGCGAGGAAAGAAATGAGGTAATCCATCATGAATAAAGTTATGGCGGTCAACGCCGGCAGCAGCTCTCTCAAGTTCAAGCTCTTCGAAATGCCCGAGGAAAAGGTCCTTTGCTCTGGCCAATGCGAGAGAATCGGCCACGATGACGGCATCTTCCAAATCAAGTTCGCCGATCAGAAAATCCGCGAAATCCTCCCGATGCAGGACCATTCCGTCGGGGTCAAGCTCGTCATCGACAGCTTGCTCAAATACGGCATCGTGAAGTCGCTTGATGAAATCAAGTGCGTCGGCCACCGCATCGTCCAAGGCGGCAAATACTTCGCCAAAAGCGCCGACTTCAACCCCGACACCGAGGAGAAGATCACCAAGCTCGTCCCGCTCGATCCGCTCCACGCCCCCGCTCACCTTCTTGGCTTCCACGCCTTCAAAGACGCGCTCCCGAACGCTCTGGCGATCGCCGTCTTCGACACCGCCTTCCATCAGACGATGGCCCCCGAGGATTATGTCTACCCGGTCCCCTATGAGCTGACCGAGAAATACGATTGCCGCCGCTATGGCGCCCATGGCACCAGCCATAACTATCTCGCCGACAAAGCGATCAAGGATTATTTCGGCGGCCGCGGCGAAGGCACGAAGATCCTCTCTTGCCATATCGGCTCCGGCGCTTCCCTCTGCGCGATCAAAGACGGCAAATGCGTCGCCACCTCAATGGGCCTCACCCCGCTTGGCGGCGTGATGATGGGCACCCGTTCGGGCGACATCGATCCCTCCGTCATGTATTACCTCGCCGAAAGCGAAGGCATCTCGGTTTCCGAGATGTATGACATCCTCAATAAGAAGTCCGGCCTCTTGGGCGTCTCCGGCGTCTCCAACGACACCCGCGACGTCGAGGATGCGGTCAAATCCGGGAATGAAAGAGCCAAGCTCGCGAGCGATCTCTTCGCGCGTAGGGTCGCCGATTTCAT
>CADCLZ010000096.1 GCA_902802365.1 uncultured Erysipelotrichaceae bacterium
CCATGCTGCGCTTAAAGCTGCCATTGAACTCGAAATAATGCAGCGGGCACCCGAAATTCCTTAACACAATCTTCCAGCGATAAGGCTCTTCATCGGACGCGCTTCTCCCCAGCCCGATCGGGAAAAAGAAGGCATTGCTCGAAAAGCTTTCGCCATAGACGGAAGAAGATCCGGGGAGCATTTGAAGATTCCGCCGGTCATAGACGATGTTCTTCGATAAGACGAAATAGAACTCGCCATCGCCCCATTTCCCGATCGAAAGGGGGAACACCCGGCGTTCCGGTACATAGCTTGGCGAATAAGTGCCGCCGGCGAAGTCCTCGAAATGGTTCATGATCCATAATTCGGCGCTGGGATTCCCTTCGTAAAGGTTATTGGTGGCGACATTCTTATAGACGAAGGTTTTGTCCGCGCCCAACGCGCGGATGCGGTTAACATCATCATCTTCCTGCACCCGCGATAACGTCGGGATCTTCAAACTGTCGTAGGCCGAATAAAGACTGCCCTCTTTCCAGTAGAAGTCGAATTGTCCGGGCGGTCGATGAATTGCTCCGATTCGATCGGGTCGAAGAAACGCACGCGATAATACGAATAACCTGCGTAGGACCCCGAGGTGCAATTGACATGGAAATATAGCCGCATTCCGTTCCCCGCTTGCAGGTTCGCCGGTAAAGTGGCCGAAAGCTGCCTCGTGCTCTCCGCCGCGCGGTAGATGCTGGTCGTATAGCCGCTATTCCAGAGCTGAACTCCTTGGGAGTTCGTCATCCTGATGTAGAACTGGTAATAACCTTCATAATGGAAAAGGCAAGCGACGCTGATGCTGTAATCGCGATCCTTTATCATCGGAGGAAGGGCGGGGCCGCTCATCGTCGCCATCTCCCTCGCTTCCTTCCTCTGGACCGTGGGCCCGCTGAGCAGGAAAATGCTCGAAAAAAAGGTAAAGAGGAGACCCATTGACGCTTTCATGCCGGAAATGCCTCCATGATCTTTTTGGCCAGGCTCTTTTGAACCGCCCGATATTCGGCGGGCGAAAAAAACTGCAGGTGCCAAAACCGGTAATGGTAGCTGGGCTCTAGGACGCTATTGATGAGCACCTGGCGCTCTGGGAAGGGCAAAGCCAGCGAAAAGGTCCTCAGCTTATGGAGGAAACGGTAAGGCCCGCTGTTTCGTTTCTCCTTCCGCAGATAGAATTCGTCCAACCCTTCCTCGAACCGCGATTCCCGGCTTAAGCCGATCGCCTGATAGGCGGCCGACATCTGCTTTTTCAACCGATCGAAAACCTCTTGGTTATCTTCCATGGATGCTCCTCCCTCACTACTCAATAGACTTTGAATCCGCGTTTCGGGCAAAAAAGTTTTCAAAAATTCCAAAAAGGTCGATGGGCGCGCTATAATTTTTCCAATGATTTTGCTAGTTGGGGCCAGCGCCTCGGGAAAAACGGAAGTCGCAAAGCTGCTCAAAAGCCTTTTCGGCATCAAAAAAGCCGTCACCCACACTTCGCGTAAGCCTAGGCCCGGCGAAGTCGATGGGGTCGACTATCATTTCGTCGACGAAGATGAATTCTTGAAGCTTTATGAAGAAGGGAAGCTTTTGGAGAACACCTTATATAACGGCAACCGTTATGGCTGCTCGAAGGCCGAGCTCTCCGATGATAAATGCGTGATCCTCGATCCGAATGGCTTGAAGGCTTTTCTAAAAGAAAAGAATCCCCACCTCATCACCTTCTTTTTATCGGCCAGCGAAGAGACCAGAAGAAAGCGGATGGCGATCCGCGGCGACCTCCCTGACGCGATTGAACGGCGGATCGAAAACGACCGCTTCACCTTCAGCGAGGCGAACGTCGGGAAGACCGCCTTCCTCATCGATACCGAGGGCCAAACCCTGATCGAAGTCACTGAAGAGGTCCACGAGAAATACCTCGAAGCCCTTAAGAAGCGTTAACAAAAGGCGCCGCCCGGCGCCTTTTATGAAATCTTTTTCCGAGGATGGAAGGTGACTTCCACCTGTTTGATCGTGAAGTTCTCGACCTTCTTCACCACGATATCGACGCGTTCATAGCTCAAGCGGTCCCCTTCTTCGGCGAAGCGGCCCAATTGGTCATTGATCCAACCGGAGACGGTGTTGTAATCCTCATCGATGTTATCGGTGTCGAGCCGGAACCGGCGGAAGAAATCGTCGACGCTCATCTTGCCGCTCACCAAGAAGATATTCCTTTTCTTCGTCGGCAAGACATCGAGTTCGATCTTCTCCGATTCATCATAAAGCTCGCCGACCAACTCTTCGAGGATGTCCTCAAGGGTCAAAATGCCATCGGTTCCGCCATATTCGTCTTTGACGACGGCGATATGATGATGGCTCTTCTTCATCAAGCGCAAAACCGAGGAGATCTCCATCGTGCTCGGGACGGAGAGGATCGGGAGCATCAGCTCGCGGTAATCGAGCGTTCTTTCCTCCAACATCGCTTTTAGCAATGTCTTGGTTGGGATATAGCCGAGGATCTGGTCAAAGAACTTCTTGTAAACGATGATGCGGGAATGCGACAAAACCCCGGGCTCCTGCACCCATTTGGATAACGGCTTGGCCGCGTTATAGCCGACGATCCTGACGCGCGGGGTCATGATCTCCTCCGCGGTGGTCTCCTTGAATTCGATCGAACGATGGAGCAGTTCGGACTGGCTTTCGTCGATGATCCCTTCGTCCTCGATCTCGTCGACCATCGCGAGGATCTCTTCGTCGCTTGGGGCATCCACCCCTTCCCGGGGGATATTCTTAAGCGGCTTCTGCAGCAATTTGCCGAGCAAGGCGGTCAAATAGACGAACGGATAGAAAACATAACGGAAGATCAGGATCGGATAGGTCGCGAAGATCGCCATCCCATAGCTATGGCTCTTGGCGAAGCTCTTGGGGATGATCTCGCCGAAGAGGAGGACCAAGAAGATCAAGATCGCGGTCATCGCCGTGGTCGCCCATGGGGTTTCTTCGCCCCAGATCTCAAACGCCAACAAGGTGCCGAAGGAAGGCACGAAGACCGAAGCGAGGTCGTTCCCAAAGAGGATCGTCGAGATCGTCTGGTCGTAATGGTTGAGGAAAGATAACGCCGTTTTGGCTGTTTTCTTTTTCTTGGCCGCCTTTTCCAACCGTAGACGGTTGACGGAGGTGAAAGCGGTGTCCGCTGCCGCGAAGAACGAGCAGAAAAGGATCAAAAAGACGATGATGATCGAATAGACCGCAATCATCATTTCGCCTCCTTTTCGCCAAGCTCAGGCGTCGATTCGGCGATCTTGCCGACCAGCTCTTCCAAAATGTCCTCGGTGGTGACCATGCCGACGAGCTTCTGTTCTTTGTTCCGGACCAAGGCCAGCTGGGTCTTATGGTCGCGGAGGCCTTCGATCAGGTCATCAATCATGACGCGCGGGGAGACGAAATACGGCTTTTGCAACGTCGAAAGCAGCGAGATGTTCGGATCCTGGAAATAGGCGGTCAGATAATTCTTGACGATCAAGATGCCGATCACCCGGTCTTTGTTTTCCAGATAAACCGGAATGCGGGAATAAGTAGTCTTCTTGAGGATGTCGAGGAGTTTCTCGGTGGTGAGGCCCTGATAATTGATCATGAACATCCTGCTCTTCGGGGTCAAAACCTCCTTGACCGAGGTATCGGCGAACTCCAAAGAAGCCTGGATGATGTCGGATTCATTCTCCTCCAGCGCGCCTTTCCGTTCCGAATCGTCGATGACGTTGGCAAAATCCTCCTGGGTCAATTCGACCGGGGTTATGCCGCGGAAAAAGAGGCGGAAGAGGCTGGAAAAGCCATAAAGGATCAACGAG
>CADCLZ010000097.1 GCA_902802365.1 uncultured Erysipelotrichaceae bacterium
CGGAAAGCCGTTATAATGAGAAGAAGGTCCACTGGGAGGAATAAAGCCCTTTCCCGAAGGAGGATGTCTATGGCCGACGAAAAACGTTATCTTCATCACATCACCGCGGAGGAGTTCCGCGAGATTTTCCATGAAGAGCTTTTCGGCGCCAAACGCGGCGAAGAGGATCCGAACGAGAACATCAAAGTCATCGTCTCCGTGACCCCGAAGAAAGGAAGCGCCCCCGTAGAAGAAACCAAAGAAGAGCAGCCCGCCGAAGAACCCGCGCCGGTGGAAGAAACCAAAGAAGAGGCCCTCCCCCGGGAAGAGCAGCCCAAAGCGGAAGCTCCGGAAGAAGAAGTGGCCCCCGCCAAAGTCCTCGGCAAATTCGAGATCTATCCCGAAGAGGATGGCTTCAAGTATCGCCTAAAGGCGAATAATGGCGAGATTCTCGTCGTCAGCAGCTCCTACAGCACCCGCGAAGGCGCCCATAAAGGAATCGAGACCTTCCGCAAGAACGTCGATGAGGGCGAGCTCCTCTTCTATACCGACAAGAACGATTTCTCGCAGTGGCGCCTCTTCTCCAGCAATGGGGCGCGGATGATCGCCTCTGGCGAGTTCTATCCCCAGAAGGCCAATGCGGAGAGTAGCTTCGAATCCGTCAAGCGCTTCTATATGACCGAGAAGATCGTCGACCTTGACGAGATCCCCGACAAAGAGCGTCGCGAATGGGTCTGGAAAGGCGATAAAGACGATGATCGCGGCGGCGGAAGGTTCGAGCTCTTCCAAGAGAACGAGAAGTGGCAGGCGCGATTGGTCGCCAGCAACGGCGAGCTCCTCTTCACCACCAGCAACGCCTATGCGAGCAAAGAGTCGCTGAAGCAAGCGCTTTTCACCATCATCGCGATCATCCGCGACCAAGGCTTCACGATCCGCAAGGACAAGCAAGGCCGCTTCCAGTTCGCGGTGACCGGCGCCAACGGCGTCATGGTGCTCGGGGAATCCTATGGCAGCAGCGACTCCGCCAGATCGGCGGCCAACTCCGTGCTTTGCTTCCTTAACCGCGCGGAGTTCATCGATCCGAGCGACCAGGCGGAAGCGGAATAGGAAAACAAAAATGAAAAGGCAGCGTTGCTGCCTTTTTTGTTTGGTTCTCACCAAGGGTTGCCGCGGCCTCCGCCTTGGTTGCCCGGACCGCCGCCGGTGTTCCCGCCTTGGATGGAGCTATAGTAGAGGCTCTGGGAGAAGTCGAGAGTATAGGCGGTGTCCCCGATCTTGAAGGTATAGGTGTTTCCTTTGCTCATCTTCGGGCTGGAGATGACGGCGGAGGAGAAGCTCTTCTTCGCGGTGTAGGAGAAGCCGGAGTCCTCCTGGCTGATCAAAGTCCCCGCGCTTCCCGAGCAGCCGATCAGCGCCGAGCACTGACTGCCGGAATTGAAGTTGACCGCCATGCTCGCGCTTCCGATGGCAAGCACGGTCCCGCCGCTGATCTGGCAGACGCACGAGGAGCCGTCGCCATAATCGAGCGGGCCATTCCCGTTCCCGGATTGCTCGACGATGATGTTCCCGCCGCTGATGTACAACGAGCCATTGGAATCGAGGCCATCGCCCGAGCAGCTGACGTAGATATCGCCGCCGGAGATGTTGAGGGTGCCGGTGCTCGAGGAAGCCCCGCCGTAGCTCCAAGGGGATTCGCCGGAGGAGGAGTCGCTTCCGCCCGCCGCGTTGATCCCATCATCGCTGGCGGCGATATTGATGTTCCCGCCCGCGATATTGACGACGTAGGCTTCCAAGCCTTCGTAGGATTTGGTGACGTTCACCGTGCCGCCCTCGATCGTGAGGGTATCCTCGGCATGGACCCCGTCATCGCTGGAAGAAACATTCACCGTCCCCCCGGAGATCAAGATGTCGTCGTCGCTATGGAGGGCATCGTCGGCCGCGGAAACGCTTAAGGTGCCATCGCTGATTTTGAGCAAGCCTTCGGTCTTGACGCCTTTTTGCGATTCGGAGCTGTTTTTGCTCTTGCTGGAACCGCCGCCGGCAGTGATGTTCACGGTGGCGCCGGAGATCGTGATCCCGCCGTCGTAACTGACTTTGGCGTTATCGCCCAGATTGCTCTTGATGCCATCGCTCTTATTCGCAGCCAACGTGACTTCGCCCGCATCTTGATAGTAATAAGCGGTCGAATCGTCGTTTTCGACGTGGACGGCGTCTTTGCTGTTGGAGGTCGCGTTGATTTTGCCCCCGCCGATCCTGATCGAATCGTTGGCGTCCAACGCCGCCTTCTCGGAGACGACGATCAACGTGCCGTCGGTGATCTTCAGATCATCTTTGCAGGAGATGCCTTTGTACTTGCTGCTATTGACGTTCAGGGTGCCCGATCCGCTCATCGTGAGATCGTCCCTGGCCATGATCGTCGCGTTGATCGAATTGCCATCGGCATCCTTGGCTTCGGCGCTCATCGTCGAGGTGAGGGTGGAGGCGCCGATTGTCTGGATGATGACTTTATCCGCTTTGCGAACGAGGATGCAGGCGGAGGAGGAATGGGTCATGCTCACGTTGTCGAGGACCAGATAGACGGTGCCGGATTCGGTGGTGTCATAGACCTCGATGGTGACGTCTTGCGAGCTGCCGGTGACCCAATAGGTTCCTTTGGAAGTGATTTGGACGGTGGCGCCGCTGGAACCCCTGGTGGTATCGCTGATGGTGCCGGTCGAGCCGTTCAGGGTGATGGTGGGGTCGCCTTCGGAAACGCTGACCTCCGAGGTGTCGGCCTCCGTGAACTGCGATTCGCTGACCTGGGCATCCAAACCGGTTTCGGTGGAGGTGATGGTCCCTTCGTTCGAAGTTTGGCTGGAAGTCCGGGTTCCGCAGGCCCCCAGCATTGCCGTTGCGCTTAGAAGCAATAGGCCGGTCAACAGTTTCTTTTTCATGGTTTTTCCTCCTGGGATGTCCTTATTTTCCGGGGAGCACCTAAAAAGAACTTAAATGCCAAGCAAAAGTTTTCTTAAAGTTTTAAAGGAAAGCCAATGTGGGTATAATTTGCCTCGGTCCATTAGCTCAGCTGGTCTAGAGCGGGCGCCTTATAAGCGCCAGGTCCGGTGTTCAAGCCACCGATGGACCACCAAGGAGGCGTACCCAAGCGGCTGAAGGGACCGGTCTTGAAAACCGGCAGTGGGGTCACACCCAGCAAGAGTTCGAATCTCTTCGCCTCCGCCACGTTGAAACAATGAGATTGATACAATTGTGTCAATCTCTTTTTTTGATGTAATCGAGCTTTTTCGTGATTGTTGGTAACGGACAAATCAAAAGAGGA
>CADCLZ010000098.1 GCA_902802365.1 uncultured Erysipelotrichaceae bacterium
GAATCCGCTGCTCTCCGACAGGCCTTAAAAGCCCACGATTACCTCTTAACGACCCTCAAGATGGACGATGAAGCGGCGGAGACGATCTCATCCACCCAGAAGAAGTTCGTCTTATCCGGGGTGTTCTTAGACCTAAAAGAAGGGAATTACGATTTCCGGATCTATTGCCAGTTCGGATATGGGAAAAGCAGCATTTACAGTCAGCAAGGAAAGATTGGAGGAACTTTATGAGCGAGAGCAAGAAAACCAACAAGAAACCCGCGAAGCAACCGTTAAGCGAAGAAGAGAAGAAAGCGCGCGAAAAAGCCAAGAAGGCCCGCGAGCAGGAAGCGAAGAAGAACGCGGAGAAGATCCTGGTGCAGATGGGCGCTTCCTTAGGCGATTCGACCGCCGAGCAGCCGATGGACCTCGAGGATCTGGAGAAGAAGCAGAAGAACCGCTTGGTCGGAAGCTTCCTCTTCGTGGTCATCTCGATCATCTATGTCGTCCTTTACGCGGTGCTTAGGGGCGTCCTTCCCCAGGATAACCGCGTCTATGAGACGATCTATGGCGAGGGCAATGACGTGGCGAAGATCTTCTTGGCCGCTTTCTTGGTGTTCGTGATCCTCGGGATCACCAGTTTGCTCCGCTCGATCGTCATCCTTTCGACCTCGAAGCGTTCGGCGCGCATCATCACCTTGGGAAAACTCGGCGCCTCGGCGATCAAATACACCGGCTGGATCGTGTTGGTGTTCGTGCTGCTGAACGCGATCTTCGCCGTTGATACGGCGACTCTTTTCGCCTCCGCGGGCATCTTGGCGTTGGTGCTTGGCCTTGGGGCCCAGACGCTCATCGCCGACATCATCGGCGGGCTTGAGATCGTCTTCGAGGACCAATTCGCCGTCGGCGATGTGGTGGTGATCGACGAATTCAGGGGCACCGTGCGCGAGATCGGCTTAAGCTTCGTCAAATTGATCGACGCGGCGAACAACATCAAAGTGATCCGCAACAACCAGATCGCGACCGTCATCAACCTTTCGCGAAGGAAATCGGTGGCCGTCTGCGACTGTTCGGTCGATTATGATTCCGATATGGACCGCGTCCGGGAGATCATCCTTTCTTCCTATCCCGATATGCTGAAGAAGATCCCTTTGATCATCGGGACCCCCAATTACCTCGGGGTGCAGGAACTCGCGGGGAGCGCGGTCAATATCCGCTTGGTCGCCTCTTGCAAAGAAGAAGACAAATTCGCGGTCACCAGGGCGCTGAACGAATACATCCTGAAGCTATTGAAGGATAACGGCATCAAGATCCCCTTCCCGCAGGTGGAGGTATCGAACCGCAAATAAAAAAACGGGGGATCCCCGTTTTCTTTTTATTTCTTCTTTGCGAACTCTTTGCCGCAGCGGTGGCAGTAGAGGGCATTCGCCGCATTCTCCTCGCCGCATTCCGGGCATTTCTTCACCAGCTCCTTATGGCAGAGGATGCATTCCTTCCGGCCCGGCGAATTGATGAAGCCGCAGTAGGGGCAGACGACGTGCTCGTCTTTTCTTTCCTGCTGGCGGTGGGGGTCATTATGATGATAGGCCTCTTGGGTCTTTCGATAATCTTCCTGCTCTTTTTGCTTGGAGACATAACGGTCGGAATCGTCCTCGATCTTCGTCGAGAAGTCGCGCGGCGGGGTGAGCTCTTCGCGTTCTTGCTCCTCGGTGGTTTTCTTCGGCGATTTCTTGATGTTTTTGCCGGAGACGATGCAAAGGAGGACCCCGAGGGCGAAGGTGATCGCCCCGGCGATATCTAAGCCGGGGAAGAAGTCCGACCAAAAGAAAAGGACCATCGAGGAGAGGATGATGGCCACCCCGGCCATCGTCACGATTTTCGCTGCGCCGTTATCCTTCTTCTGATCGTTCATGCCTACATTATAAACCTTTTTATTTGAATGTGATGAAAAGTTTTGAAAATGCTTGAAATTTAATGAATTATCGGCGAGAATGATGGCGAGGAGGAAAACTTCTATGAGCATAACTTGGTTCGATGAAGGCGAAAGACAGGGTTCGGTAACCCTGTATGCGACCAACATCACCCTCAATAGCGTCAGCGCCCTCCCCTTCGAGCACGTCGAATGCGCCCAAGTCGGGGCGGATCTCGAGAAGAAGCGGCTGATCATCCGCCCGATCCCCAATGAGGAGTTGGAGCGCGGCTTGATCCCCTTAAGCGCGAGATACACGGTGGCGAGCAAGAAAAGCTACGCCCGCATCTCATCCTCGACCTTATGCAGCTCGATCGGCGAGAAGTTCGGCCTGAAGCTAGGAAAGCAGCCCCTGAAGTTCCCGGCGGTCTATATCGCGGGAGAGGGCCTCATCATCAAAATCGGAGAAGGAGGGATATAGTATGGATATGGAACAATGGATTTGGATCGTCTGGCTGGCGATCCTCGTTCTGAGTCTCATCGCTGAAGCGATGGGGCCGGCATTGATCTCGATCTGGTTCAGCGCCGGCGCCTTGGTCGCGCTGATATTGACCTTCATCCCCGAGGTCCCATATTGGGTCGAGATCATCGTCTTCTTAGCCGTCTCGGTGGCCGCCTTCTTGGCAATCCGCCCGGCGCTCAAGAAGATCATGCAGAAGAAGATCGTCCGCACCAACGCCGATACCCTTGTAGGATCCCGTGGTATCATGAAGCTCGGCGCCGATGGCCTAAACCACGGCGAAGTCGAGCTCCGTGGAGCAAGATGGACCGCCATCCCGGCCAGGGAAGGCCTCTCCATCCCCGCGGAAAGCATCGTCAGCATCGTCGCCATCGAGGGGAACAAACTCCTCGTGGAACCCTTAGAAGAAAAGAAATTGGAGGTTAAATAACCATGGAAGGCTGGGTCATTGCCGTTATCGTCGTCGCCATCATCCTCGCGATCGCGATCGCCATCCTCATCAGCAACATCAAAGTCATCGGTCAGACCGAGAAAGGCATCGTCGAGCATTTCGGGGCCTATAAGAAGACGTGGGGGACCGGTATCCATATCCTCGTTCCCTGGTCATCACCAAGGATAACGTCACGATGAAGATCGACACCGTCGTCTTCTACTACGTCACCGATCCGAAGATGTTCGCCTACGGCGTCAACGATCCGATCCAAGCGATCGAACTGTTGACCGCGACCACCCTCCGTAACGTCATCGGCGAGCTCGATCTCGATGAGACCCTGACCTCGCGCGACGTCATCAACGAGAAGATGCGCGGCATCTTGGACGCCGCCACCGACCCCTGGGGCATCAAAGTCACCCGCGTCGAGCTCAAGAACATCCTCCCGCCGCGCGACATCCAAGAGGCGATGGAACGCCAGATGCGCGCCGAGCGCGAGAAGCGGGAAAAGATCCTCTTAGCCGAAGGTCAGAAGCAATCCGCGATCTTGATCGCCGAGGGCAACAAAGAATCTATGATTCTTAACGCCGAGGCCGAGAAGGAATCCACCATCCGCCGCGCCGAGGGCGAAGCCCAGAAGCACATCGACCTTAAAAAGGCCGAAGCCGACGGTATCCGCATGGTCCGCGAGGCCGAAGCCGACGGTATCCGCGCCCTCAAAGCCGCGGGGCCCGACGATGCGGTTTTGACCCTCCGGGGCTATGAATCGCTCAAGGACGTCGCCGATGGGCAGGCCACCAAGATCTTCATGCCCAACGACCTCTCCGCGATCTCGAGCGTCGCCAACGCCGTCGCCGAAAGCGTGAAGTCGAAGAAATAACCGACAGCGATAGAAGGCGGTCCTCGCGGCCGCCTTTTTTCGACGGCTTTTGCGAAATGGTTATTATTGCGCGGGCGTTTAGGGTTAAAATAAACTAGACATCCTCGCTAGTTCTTTGCATAAGGGTATTCAACAATGAACCGCAACCTGAACGTTATCCGCACCTTGCGCCGCACGCTATTGATTGTCGAAGACGAGCCGATCAACCAAGAGATCCTTTCGGCGATCCTCTCCGCGACCTATGAGGTCATCATCGCCGATGACGGCGTCGAAGCCCTTTCGGCCTTGAAGACGTCATTGAACCCGATCTCTTTGATCCTTTTGGACATCAATATGCCGGTGATGGGCGGGATCGAATTCCTGAAGATCGTCAAAGACGATCCCGAATACGAACGGATCCCCGTCATCCTTTTGACCAGCGAGAAAGAAAGCGAGCTCGAGGCATTGGAGCTCGGGGCCGCCGACTTCATCTCCAAGCCCTATAACCTCCCGGAGATCATTTTGGCGCGCGTCCGGCGCTCCATCGAACTCAGCGAAGACCGGATGATCATCCAGGCCGCCGAGCGCGATGAGCTGACCGGCGTCTATAACAAAGAGATCTTCATGAACTACGTGAAGAAGATGGATGAATACCATGTCTCCAGCGATTCCGATACCGTCGTCTTGAACATCGAGAAGTTCCACCTCTATAACGAGCTCTATGGCCGCGAGGAGGGCGATCGGGCGATCGTCTCGCTCGCCGAGGTCCTCAAGGCGATGGTGCGCGAGAACAACGGCATCGTCGGGCGCCTTTCGGGCGATTACTTCGTCATGTACCTCGTCCATCGGGCGAATTACGACGATTTCCATGCCCAGATCGGCGAGATGCTGAAGAGCAAATACGGCATCGAGCATCTCCGCTTCCGCCTCGGGGCGTATAAGACGGTCGATAAAGAAGAGCCGATCGAAAGCCGCATCGACCGCGCGAAGATGACCTGCGATCATATCCGCGGGAGCATCCGCCTGAAGACCGCCCGTTATAGCGAGACGGTCCGCGATGACGTCCTTTTGCAGGAAAAGCTCATCCAAGGCCTAAGAGAAGGGGTGGAGAAACGCCAGTTCAAAGTCTATTTTCAGCCCAAAGTCGCGATCCAAGGCGAAAAGCGCATGGTTTCCTCCGCCGAGGCATTGGTCCGTTGGATCCACCCGGAGCTTGGCTTCATCTCGCCCGGGGTGTTCATCCCGCTATTCGAAAGCAATGGCTCGATCCGCTTCGTCGACGAATTCGTCTGGAAGGAAGCCGCGAAGCAAATCAAAGAATGGAAGACCGCCTATGGCCGCGTGATCCCGATCTCGGTCAACGTGAGCCGCGTCGATTTGTTCGATGAGCATATCGTCGATACTTTGACCAATATCGTCTTAGAGGCGGGGATCGCCCCCGAAGACCTCTATTTAGAGGTCACCGAAAGCGCCTATAACGAGGAAAGCGATCAGATGAACGAGATCATCACCGCGCTGAAGGAACGCGGCTTCAAGATCGAGATCGATGACTTCGGAAGCGGCTATAGCTCGCTCAATACTTTGGCCACTTTGCCTTTCGACGTCTTGAAACTCGACATGCAGTTCGTCCGCCAGATGTTCCAGAACGAGAAGACGATGCGGATGGTCGAGATCGTCGCCGAAATCGCCAAACTCCTCCATGTCACCTTGGTCGCCGAAGGCGTCGAGACCGCGGAGCAATGCGAGACGCTCCGCAAATTGGGCTACGACATCATCCAAGGCTATTTATTCTCCAAACCCGTCCCGGCTCCGGAATTCGAGCCGTTGATTCAGAAGGAGTTCTGATATGCTTACCCTCGCCGCCTTAAAAGAATATGGCGCCAACGTCGAAGAAGGCTTGGCCCGCTGCGCAAACCACGAAAGCCTCTATCTCCGCCTGGTCAAAACGATGCCGGGGAACGCCGGCTTCCCGGCCTTATATGAAGCGGTGGGCAAGAAGGATTATCCTTCCGCCTTCCAAGCCGCCCATGGCCTAAAAGGCGCGGCGGGCAATCTCTCATTGACCCCGCTTATGAAGCCGATCTATGAGATCACCGAGTTGCTTCGGGCGAGCAAGGAGACCGATTATTCGCCTTTATTGGAAGCGATCGAGGCCCAGCGCAAAAAGCTGGAAGCGATCTGCCAAGATTAAAAAGAAACGGCCTAAGCCGTTTTTTTGCTGCCAAGAAGGCCAGCTGAACCCTGGATCGCCATAGCCTCTTTTGAAAGATGCGCGGCGGTCGCGCGCCGCGTTTTCGCCTTTGGCAAGTTGATGATTCCAAGGATGTTCGTTATTTCAAATCGGCGGAGACGATCAGTTTGACGAGTTCGAACACCTTATCGAACTCCTGGATGGAGAGGTATTCGTAACGGCCGTGGTGGTTATAGCTCCCGGTG
>CADCLZ010000099.1 GCA_902802365.1 uncultured Erysipelotrichaceae bacterium
CCTCACCTGCGTCCATGTGAACCATGGCCTTCTACGTAAAGGCGAGTCCGAGCAGGTCATCAAGGTCTTCCGCGAGCAATTGGGCGCGAATCTAATCTATGTGGATGCGGTGGACCGCTTCCTCGATGCCCTCGCCGGCGTCGAAGATCCTGAGCAGAAACGCAAAATCATCGGCAAGATCTTCATCGATGTCTTCGCCGAAGAGGCCAAGAAACTCGAAGGCATCTGCTTCCTTGGCCAAGGCACCATCTATCCCGATATCCTCGAATCCAAAGGCATCAAAGCCCATCATAACGTCGGCGGTTTGCCCAAAGAACTCAACTTCGAGCTCGTCGAACCGGTCAAGCTGCTGTTCAAAGACGAAGTCCGCGTCGTCGGCGAAGCCCTCGGCCTCCCGCACAACATGGTCTACCGCCAACCCTTCCCCGGCCCCGGACTCGGCGTCCGTTGCCCAGGCGCGATCACCCGCGAAAGATTAGAAAAGGTTCGGGAGTCCGACGCGATCCTCCGCGAAGAATTCGCCAACGCGGGCTTAGAAGGGAAAGTCTGGCAGTATTTCACCATCGTGCCGCCCTTCCGTTCCACCGGCATCAAAGACAACAAGCGCACTTTCGATTACGCGGTCGTCCTCCGCGCGGTCAACTCCGTGGATGCCACCAGCGCCACCGTCGAAGAAATCCCGTATCCGCTTCTTTTCAAGATCCGCGACAGGATCCTTGCCGAAGTCGAAGGCGTCAACCGCGTCTTATTCGACATCTCGCCGAAACCGATCGCGACCATCGAGTGGGAGTGAACGATGAAGGAAATCGAAGAAAAAGTCTTGAAGGACGGGATCGTCCTCAATGACGACATCCTGAAAGTCGATAGCTTCCTGAATCATCAGATCGATGTTTTGACTCTGCGCGAATTCGCCCGGGGGGTCAAAGAGTTCCTCCATGGCCAGAAAGTCGATCAGGTTCTGACCATCGAGACCAGCGGCATCGCGGTCGCCTACGCGGTCGCGGAAGAGCTCGGCGATGTGCCGATCCTTTTCGCCAAGAAAAGCAAATCGAAGATCGTCGACGAGAATGTCTACCGCGGGGAGGTGGTTTCCTTCACCCGCGGCATCCGGAGCGAAATCACCGTTTCGAAGAAGTATCTAAAACCCAACACCAACGTCCTGATTGTCGATGATTTCCTCGCTTCGGGCAACGCAGGGCTCGCTTTGATTGATTTGGCGAACCAAGCCGGCGCGAAAGTCATTGGCATGACCGCGGTCATCGAGAAGCTTTTCCAAGGCGGGCGTGAGCGCATCGAAGCCCTTGGGGTTCCCGTGTTCGCGGGCGCTTCGATCAAAGCGTTTTTGAACGACAAGCCCGTTTTCTGAAATCTCTGAAAAAGAAACCGCTTTCCTTTCAAAGGGGGTACCGAAATACGCCTTTTCAAAGGATAATGAAGAACGCAGTTAAGAAATTTCCTGCATTCGTATAATTCCCTAATTGGTGGGCAGTCTCTACACCAGACCGTAAATCTGGTACTACGAATTCCTCTTTTTTGATTTTTTCCGAAAAAAGGTTTTCGTTGTTGCAGGCTCCCCATCGGGAGCTTGCTTTATTTCAATGGGAGGAAAACAAATGAAAAAGCAATTCGCCGCAACCCTCATCCTTGGTCTTGCCAGTGTTGCAATGGCCGCTGGCTGCTCTACGCAGTCCGATGCTTATAAGCCGGGTGATGCCGTCAAAGTCGGCTTGATCTGCCTCCACGACACCAGCTCCACCTACGACAAGAACTTCATCGACAGCATGAAGGCCGCGGTCAAAAACCTCGGCGCCAAAGTCGATGGCGATGCCATCGTTAAGACCGGCGTCCCCGAGGATGTCGAAGCCTATACCGCTGCCAAAGACCTCGTCAAGCAGGGCTGCAACGTGATCTTTGCCGACTCCTTCGGCCATGAAGCGCACATCCTCCGCGCCGCCAAGGAATTCCCGAACGTTACCTTCTGCCACGCCACCGGCACCCAAGCCAAAGTCGCGGGCGTCAAAAACTTCCATAATGCCTTTGCCTCGATCTACGAAGGCCGCTTCCTCGCCGGCTATGCCGCGGGCCTCAAGCTCCAGAGAATGATCGATGCCGGCTCCCTCACCGACCAGAACTATTCCGGTGACAACATCAAGCTTGGCTACGTCGGCGCCTACCCGTACGCGGAAGTCGTCTCCGGCTTCACCTCTTGGTACCTTGGCGTCAAGGAAGTCGTCTCCAACGTCGTCATGGACGTCACCTTCACCTCTTCCTGGTATGACTTCGATGCCGAAAAGGCCGGCGCCAGGCTCCTTGGCGATCGCGGCGCGGCGATCATCTCCCAGCACGCCGACTCCATGGGCGCCCCGGGCGAATGCGAAAGCTTGGGCATCCCCAATGTCACTTATAACATCCCGACTGGCGACAAATGCCCGAACACCTATCTTGCTTATTCCAAGATCGACTGGGCCCCTTATTACGAAGCGGTCGTGAACGCCGTCTTTGCTGGCAAAGCCATCGAAGGCGAAGTCAACAACAACTGGACTGGCACCATCGGGACCGGCTCGGTCATCTATGATGCCGCCACCGCGAGCGATAAGGCTGCCCTCGAGGCCGTCAAAGCCGAGCTCGTCGCCGGGACCCGCAAAGTCTTTGACTGCTCCAAGTTCACCGTGCGGAACGCCAAGGCCGACACCTCCGAGTTCAGCAAGGCTGGCTCGATCACCATGGACGCCGATGGCCACCTCACCGGCTACAAGGCCGACGTCGATGACATGGGCGACTTCGTCCCCGAGACCGAGGTCATCAAGACCGCGGGCGGCAAGACCTATTTCGATGAGTCCGCTCTCCGCAGCGCCCCTTACTTCGATATCACCATCGACGGCATCACTGCCCTCAACTAAGCGAATGACGATGGGCTGGCGGTTTCTTCCGCCAGCCCTTTCCCTTCTTTTATGGATTACATCAGACTGGAACACATCACCAAGACATTCGGATCGATCATCGCCAACCACGATGTTTCCTTTTCGATCGAACGCGGTGAGGTCCTGTCAATCTTAGGCGAGAACGGTTCGGGCAAAACGACCCTCCTCAATGTCCTTGACGGCATCTACAAACAAGCTTTCACTGCTTCCGTGATTGGTCCATCAGCATTACAAATTGGTCGAGGCCTTCTCGGCGGTCGAAAACATCGTCCTGGGCCTTTCGCGCAAAGAGCTCTTGCAGATCTACGACCGGATCGATAACCGCGAAGGGAAAGCCAAAGGCTTCCGGCACTGCGGGCTGAAAGAATCGGCCGCTCACGCGAAGAAGATGTGCGACCGTTATGGCTTTCAATTCGAAGCCAACAAAATCGTTTCCGAGATGTCCATCGCGGAAAAGCAGACCTTAGAGATCATCAAGGCGCTTTTCCGCGGCGTCGACACCTTGATCCTCGATGAGCCGACCGCGGTTTTGACCCCGCAGGAGACCCAGCATCTTTTCGATGTCGTGCGCGCGATGAAGAAAGACGGCAAGACGGTCGTCATCATCACCCATAAACTCAATGAGGTTTTGGAGATTTCCGACCGCGTCGTCATCATGCGCAAAGGCGAATATATCGGCGAAGTCTCCACCGAAGAAGCCAATGAGGCTTCCTTGGCCGAGATGATGGTCGGCAAGAAGATCGACCTCAATATCCATCGCTCCGACCTCAAGACCACCGGCGATCGTTTGGTCGTCACCGGCTTAAGCGTCAAGAACAAAGAAGGCGGCTACGCCGTCGAAGACGTGAACTTCACCCTCCATGGCTCGGAGATCCTCGGGATCGCCGGCGTTTCCGGCTCCGGTCAGAAAGAACTCCTCTCCGCCATCGCGGGCCTTGAGAAAGATAAGACGGGGAGCATCGTCTTCCATAACCCGAAGAAAGACCGCCCGATCACCTTCTTCCATAAGAACATCTATCAGATCCGTCAGCTTTCCAAAGAGGGCAAACTCCATTGGAAAGACGGTTCCAAATGCGATTTGGCCAACATCAAGAACAAAGAGCTCGTCGAAAAGGTCAATAACGAAGAGATCATCTTCTATGACGATGAGATCATGGACATCACCAACAAGCTGCCGTTAGAGATCCGCGACCTCGGCATCAAGCTCTCCTTCGTCCCCGAAGACCGCCTTGGCATGGGCTTGGTCGGTTCGATGGACTTGGTCGATAACATGCTCCTTCGTTCCTACCGCAAGGGCAAAGGCAGCATGCTCCACAAAGAGAAGTCGAAGGCTTTGGCCGAGAAAGTCGTCAAAGAGCTCGACGTCAAAACCCCGAATATCAATACCCCCGTCCGCAAACTTTCCGGCGGCAACATCCAGAAGATCTTGGTCGGCCGCGAGCTTTCCTCGTCCCCAAAGATCTTGATGGTCGCCTATCCGGTCCGCGGCTTGGACATCAATTCGTCCTATTTGATCTATCACCTGCTCGATGAGCAGAAGAAGAAGGGGACCGCGATCCTTTACGTTGGCGAAGACCTCGACGCGATGATCGCGATCACCGACCGCATCTTGGTCCTCTGCGATGGCAAAGTGACCGGGATCGTCGATTCCCGCAGCGTCAGCAAAGAGCAAGTCGGCTTATTGATGAGCAAAGGCAAGAGCAAAAGCATATAAAGAAAGGAGCGCGCATGGCGGAACGCAAAC
>CADCLZ010000100.1 GCA_902802365.1 uncultured Erysipelotrichaceae bacterium
CGGCCTATCCTTCTTGACCTTGGTCTCCTTCTTGTTCGTCTTATTCGGCATCCAGCTGAGCTTCGACGCGCAGATGGTCATGAAGGATGCCTTGAACCAAGGGACGCTCGACGGGATCCGCAAAGCGATTCTAAGGATCATCGTCATCGCCCTCGTCGTCCAAGTGTTGGGGGCCGGGGCCTCCTTCTTGGTGTTCTTCTATCAATATCAGGTCGATTGGCAAGAAGCACTAAGCTATGGCATCTTCCATTCGATTTCCGCCTTCAATAACGCCGGGTTCGATATCTTTGAGCTTCCGGAAGCCTCGATGATCTTCTTCAAAGACGACATCTGGCTCAACATCATCACGATGGCCCTGATCATCACCGGCGGCCTGGGCTTCGTCACCATCTTTGATGTGGTGAAGAAAAGGAACTGGCATAAGTTCACCTTGAACACCAAGATCGTCTTGATTATGACCTTGATCCTGATCGTCGCCGGCACGATCCTCTTCAAGCTCTTCAACTGGAAGGAGATGAGTTTCCTCCAGGCGATGTTCAGCTCGGTCACCGCGCGCACCGCCGGATTCGCCTCCTTCGATATGGCGAACCTCTCCGGCGCCTCCTATGTCACGATGATCGCCCTGATGTTCATCGGCGCCTCGCCTTGTTCGACGGGCGGCGGCTTCAAAACGACCTCGTTGTTCATTCTTCTCTCGGCCTTAAGCGGCTATATCCGCGGCCGGAGCCCGCGCGCCTTCCATAGGAAGATCTCCCAGTCGCAGATCGAGAAAACCCTCGCTCTCTTCACTTTGGAAATCGCCTATCTCGTCGTCTCGATCACCTTGATCTGCGCGATCGAAGGGGCGATCGGAAGCGGCCTCGACCCGAAGATTTTGATCTTTGAGACCATCTCGGCCTTCGCCACGGTCGGCCTCTCGCAAGGGGCGACCGCCTTGCTCTCGATCGGGAGCAAAGCCATCATTATCATCACGATGTTCGTCGGGCGTCTCGGCCCGCTGACCATCGTCTCGATCTGGAACGACCGCAACAGCATGCTCCGCGAGCGCGCGATCGGCCTGGTCGAGGAGAAAATCGTCATCGGCTAAGGAGGTATCACCATGAAGAAAAGCTTTGCCATCATCGGCCTTGGGAGGCTCGGCCTCTCGATCCTGAAGCACCTATCCCAGGTCACCACGAACATCATCGCGATCGACCGCCATGAGGAACGGGTCGCTTTGGCCGCCCAATATACGGAGAAATGCTTCGTCTGCGACGCCACCAAAAAGCGCGCCCTCGAGGATTTGGGCATGAACGGCGTAAGCCACGCGATCATCACGATCGGCGATAATTTCAGCTCGTCGATTCTGGCGACGATCTGCTTGAAGGAGCTTAACGTCAAAAGGATCACCGTCCGCGTCGATGATCCAGAGAACGCCGACGTCTTGAAGCGGCTCGGCGCCGACGAAACCATCGACCCCGAAAGCGACCTCGGCGAGATGTTTGCAAAGCAAGCCCTCTCCGACACCGTCCTCGATTATTATCCGATCGACGACGATTACGCGATCGTCCAGATCCTCGTGCCCAACGATTTCAAGAAGATCAGCCTGCTCGATCTCGACTCCCGCAACCGCTATGACGTCAACATCGTCGGCATCCTCCGCCGGGGGAAGTTCTTCATCCCGAAAGGCAGCGACCTCATCGAGGGCAACGACATCCTGATGGTGGTCGGGGCTTCCAAGAAGGTCAGCAAATTCGACCAAGTCATCAACCATTGATGTTTTTAAGGCAAAGAAGCCGGACGAAAGAAGCGCCCGGCTTTTCTTTTGCTTTTCTTGGAAGCAAATCCCCCAGTATTCGCGGCGTTTATGATAGAATCATCGGCATGGAAGATTACCAAGCATTGCTCACCAAAGAAAGCTTTGAGCGGATCTTAGAACTCACCAAGTCCGCCACCGACCCCAAATCGCTATTCGCCCGCGCCCAAGCCTATTTAGGCTTAGGACGCCAAGAAGAGGGGCTTAGCCTCTTGCTCCGCAACGAAGAGAAGCTCTTCGAGGAAAACGCGCTCTTCTATATGCGCTTGGTGATTGAGACCCGCTTGTCGCTTAAAGAGTTCGACGAGGCCTATGAAGACGCCTCGCGCTTTGCCGAGCGGCCTTACGTCAGCCAAGAGGTCGAGGAAGCCCTCCATGGCCTCAATGGCTATATCCGCGCCAAGGAGCGCGAGATCTTCCTCCACGAAGAGAAGGCCCCAAGCCAGATCCGCCTGTTGCTCCGGGAGGAGAAGGACGACTTCACCTTGCTCCAAATGCTCGGCAAGATCCAAAGCGACCCGCTTCCTTATCGGAAAGAAGTCGAGGCGGTGGTGGAGGGCGACGCCCACCCGATGGTGAAGAGCTTTGCCTTGATGCTTTTGCTCTCCATCAAGAGCGAGGACCCCGTGACCATCACCAAAGGCGGGAGGAGCTTCCGCGTCGTTCCTTCAACGCTTCACGCCCCGTTCACCGGCGCGCGTTTCGAAAGTCTTAAGAAGGATATTTCCTCGTATACCAAAAACACGAGTTTAAACGATGTGGCCTCATCTTTGTTCGAAGAATATATAATCGCGCGTTTCCCGGAGGACCCCTTGGAGGAAGAAGAGGCGGATGAACTCATTCCGAGTTTGTTCCTCATCGCCTCCGAGTACCTCCAAAGCGAGGACGGGAAGACGATTCTTAATCAATTCTCCGAGGATATCCAGGCGGCGATCCGCGTCAACGCCAAGCGCATCCAGAACGTTTTAGACGCCAATCCGCCTCTTAAATACTGAGAGAAAAAAACATCTTTTCGTTTGCCCTTGGGCTCCGTTCCGTTTATGATTTTCCTCGCGCGAATTGATAAAGAGGTTCCCACATGTCAGAAAAAGTCAAAAAGTTAGAAGGCTCGAAGGTCGAAGCGACCGTCGCAGTCGAAAAAGAAGCTTGGAAGAAAGCCCAGCAGAAAGCCTTCCATAAGCTTGCCGGCGAAGTCACGATCAAAGGCTTCCGCAAAGGCCAGGCCCCGGACAACATGGTCCGCAGCCACATCGACCCGGACAAACTGTTCAACGAAGCGGTCAACGAAGTGCTTCCCGAAGCCTATTCCAAATTGGTCACCGAAGAA
>CADCLZ010000101.1 GCA_902802365.1 uncultured Erysipelotrichaceae bacterium
ATCAACGTTGGTTAGCTTCCTCCGTCGTTTCCGAAAGCGACAAGGAGATCCTGCGCAACATGTCGGAGAAGGAAAAGGCCGATGCCTTTTATAAAGACATCGAGTTCGGCACCGGCGGCATGCGCGGCGTCTTAGGGCCCGGCACCAACCGGATGAACGAATTCGCGGTCAAGAAGGCGACCGTCTCCTTCGGCAAGATGCTCTTGGACCAATATGGCGAAGAAGGGAAGAAGCGCGGCATCTGCATCTCCCACGATAACCGTCATTTCAGCCGCGAATTCACTTTGCAGTCCGCGAAGATCCTCAACAAGATGGGCTTCAAGGTCTATATCTTCGATTCCCTCCGCCCGACCCCGGAGCTTTCCTACGCGGTCCGTTACGAAAAAGCCGTCGGCGGCATCATGATCACCGCCAGCCACAACCCGAAGGTCTATAACGGCTACAAAGTCTACGATGATACCGGCTGCCAATTGGTGCCCGACGCCATCGCCCCGATGCTCGATTACATCGCGAAGATCCCCGATGAGCTCGCGGTCGAAATCCCCGAAGCCGAAAAAGAAGGCGAGACCATTGTGATGGGCAAGGAAGTCGACGATAGCTACATCGAGCTCGTCAAAGGCTGCCAGATCCATCCCGAACTCCCGAAAGAGAACTTCAAAGTCGTCTATACCCCGCAGCATGGCGCTTCGCTCGAAATGAGCTACCGCGCTTTCAAAGAAGCGGGCTATGACATCCATTTGGTCGAGAGCCAGTGCGTCCATGATCCGGACTTCTCCGCGACCCCGACCCCGAACCCCGAGAACCCCGGCGCCTATGACGCGGCGATCGAACTCGCCAAGAAGATCGGCGCCGACCTCGTCGTCACCACCGATCCCGATGGCGATCGCTGCGGCCTCGCTTATTTAGGGAAAGATGGTACTTACCATCTTCTCACCGGCAACCAAAGCGGCGCGATGCTGATCGACTATGTCCTTGGCGAGCGGAAGAAACTCGGCTTATTGAGCAAAGACCCCGTCATGTATGACACCATCGTCACCTCGACGCTTGGCAAAGAGATCGCCGCCTCCTATGGCGTGAAGACCGAATCGTTCCTGACCGGCTTCAAGTTCATCGGCGAGCGCATCCATCACTATGAGAAACTCGGCCATGGCCCGCACTTCGAGTTCGGCTATGAAGAATCCTATGGCTGCTTGATCAAAGACTTCGCCCGCGATAAGGACGGCACCCAAGCGATCCTTCTTTACACCGAGATGGCCCTCTTCAACAAACTCCAAGGCCTCACCTTAGGCGAGAAGTTCGAGAAACTCCAAGAGAAATATGGCTTCCATGACGCCAAGAACGTCTCCTTCGATTTCCCAGGCCCCGAAGGCGCAGCGAAGATGAAGGCGCTCACCGGCGGGCTCCGCGAGAACCCCTTAGGCGAAGTCGGCGGCGTCAAAGTCGTCCAAGTCGAGGATTACCTCAAGAGGGAGATCTACCGCGATGGCAAAGTCATCGGCAAGATCGACCTCCCGGAATCCGATGTCATCAAATTGATCCTCGAAGATGGCTCGAGCATCGAAATCCGCCCGAGCGGCACCGAACCGAAGATCAAGTTCTACGTCGAAGCGGTGGCGAAGAGCAGGAAACAGATCGAAGGCAAATTCGACCGCTTGCTGGATGCCTTCAAAGTCGCGGTCAAACTCTGATCGATGAAATGAAAAAAGAGGTGGATCGAACCACCTCTTTTATTTTCCGAGGATCCGTTTGATCTCCCGGGCCACTCCATCTTCTCTAGAAGAGAATTCGGTGAGCGGGAAGCTTTCGCGGAGCAGCTGGCTTTGGGAGTCCTTCATCGTGAAGGCCAAACCGGCTTCATTGAGCATCTCGAAGTCGTTGTTGCTATCGCCAAAGGCGATGACGTCTTCTTTGCTTAAGCCATAACGTTCCTTGATGATCGCAAGGGCGCTGCCTTTATGGATCCAGGGGATGTAAAGCTCGCAATAGGGGCAGGTGCTCCAAGCGCGGAGAGAGATGCCTTCTTCCAGTTCGGCGGTTTCCTTGAGGAATGGGAGTTCTTCGAGATCTTCTTGGAGAACGAGGCTCATCGGCTCGCCGGAGACGATTTCCTCGACCTCGCCTACCTCGATCTTCATCCCTTCGAGCGGGAAGTAGTTATTCAGGAATTTGTTCTCTTCTTTGCGGAAGATCGTGTCTTCGCTTTCGGCCTGGATCGAATGGAAGTGGCCTTTGGCATTGGCGATGAAGCGCTTGACCGAAGAGAGGGGGAAGCTCCTTGTAAGCGTCTTCTCGCCGGGGAAGCGGATCTGCTGGCCATTATATGAAACTAGCGGCGTATTGCCGCCCAAAGCCTTATAGGCTTTTTCCATTGCTCGGTAGGGGCGCCCGCTTAATAAAACGACCCAATAGCCTTCTTTTTGGAGATCGTGGAGGAAGTCGCGCGAAAAGGCGGGGAGCTCGCTCTCCCCCTTTGGGAGCAACGTTCCGTCAACGTCGACGGCGAATAGTTTCTTAATCTCCATCGATATCCAAAAGCCCGACGGCGTTCTGCACGCGCTTCAAGGTCTTTTGCGCGGCTTTCTTGGCGCGTTCGGCGCCTTCTTTCAAGGCGGGGAGATAACTCTTCTCGTCGATGATCTTCTGATAGCGTTCCTGGAAGGGGCCCATCTCTTCGCAGACGACGTCGGCGACTTCTTTCTTGAAATCGCCATAACGGTAGCCCTGGAAATGATCGACCGCTTCTTCGATCGAGACTTCCTTCAAGGAAGCATAGATCTGAAGGAGGTTGGAGATGCCGGGCTTATTCTCCATATCGAAGGCGATGTCGGAACCGGAATCGGTCTTCGCGGACATGATCTTTTTGCGCATCAGCGGCAGCGGATCCTTGAGGAAGATGTCGCCCTTGGGATCGGATTTGCTCATTTTGACGGTCGGATCGGAAAGCGACATGATCCTGGCGCCGACTTTGTTGATCTTATAGCCAGGTTCGACGAGAACATCGCCATAACGCTTGTTGAAGCGGTTGACCAAATCGCGGCAGATCTCGACGTGCTGGATC
>CADCLZ010000102.1 GCA_902802365.1 uncultured Erysipelotrichaceae bacterium
GGCCAGCACCCTGGCGGCATCGTCGTCGTCCCCGCCGATCGCTCGGTCTATGACTTCACCCCCATCCAGCACCCCGCCGATAAGCAAGACGCCGACTGGTTGACCACCCATTTCGACTTCCGCTCGATGCATGACGAGCTTCTGAAGATCGACCTTTTGGGCCACGTCGACCCCTTGGCCACCCGCTTGATGTCCCAGCTCACCGGCATTGATCTTTTGAAGATCCCGATGAACGACAAGAAAGTCCTTTCGCTCTTCCATTCGCCGAAGGCGCTTAATGTCGACGACGACGATTACCTCCAGATGGATACCGGCACTTTGGGCATGCCGGAATTCGGCACCGATATGGCCCAGAGGATGCTTACTACGGCAAAACCGAAGACTTTCAACGATCTTTTGGCGATCTCCGGCTTGGCACATGGCACCGACGTTTGGGCGAATAACGCGGAGACCTTGATCACGAACCATATCACCGACATCAACGGCGTCATCGGCTGCCGCGACGATATCATGACCTATTTGACCTCGAAGGGCGTCCCAAGCGGCACCGCTTTCCAAATCATGGAAAGGGTCAGAAAAGGCGATGGCCCAAAAGGCAAACTGAAGCAGGAGTGGCTCGATCTCATGAAAGCCAAAGGCGTGCCGCAGTATTACATCGATTCCTGCAAGAAGATCGCCTATCTTTTCCCGCGTGCGCACGCTACCGCTTATGTCATGATGGCCTGCCGCGTCGGTTATTTCAAAATTTATTACCCGCTTGAATTCTACGCGGTGTTCTTCTCCGTCCGTTCCGACGACTGGGATATCAAGACGATGATCGCCGGGAAGAACGCGATCGTCCATAAACTCGAGGATTTCAAGCGGAGATCGTTGAACCGCGATCATCCTCTCGATAACAAAGAGAAGAACATCGAAGCCAGCCTTCGCATCGCCTGCGAGATGGTGGAACGCGGTTATAAATTCGAGAACATCGACCTTTATAAATCGGCGGCGGCGATGTTCGTCTGCGATCACGAAAACAAAGCCCTGATCCCCCCGTTCAATGTCATCGACGGTTTGGGCCTGGCCGCCGCCAACACCATCGTCGAAGCCAGGAAACAGGGGAAGTTCCTGTCCAAGGAAGACCTCCTTAGAAGGACGAAACTTTCCAAAACCCACGTCGAGGCCCTTTCGCAAATGGGGGTTTTGGACGGGCTTGGCGAAACGAATCAAATGTCTTTGTTTGAATTCATGCTTTAATAAGCATATACTTTCCCTCGCGGTGGAAACCGCCATCGGGACGTAGCACAGCTTGGTAGTGCGCCTGGTTCGGGACCAGGAGGTCATGGGTTCAAGTCCCATCGTTCCGACCAACTTGAGGATTCAGCCCGACTTATCGGGCTTTTTTGTTCCTTGGGGAAGCCCTTTTCGCCTTTCCAGTGACCCACGCGCGCTTAGGCGAGTACATCTTTAGAATCAGGCGCTAGAGCGAGGATTTGAAAAAGGAACAACAAGCAACAAACATAAATCGGATTGGCTTTTATAATAGAGGCGAATCGAGAACGATCTTTCCCAAGAGGCGCTTGGGGATGCCGTTCCTATTTCCCGCAGCGCGATCGCCAAATATGACAACGGCAACGGCAAACCAAGCGAAGACACATTGAAGGCCTCGCCTTGGTCATTGGGGAGCCTTCGCATATAGGTTTTGGCCTAACACCAAAATGGTTTTGTTATAAAAACCCATTTTTGAGGAAAAAACAAGCGTTTCAGGGGCGAGCGTGTATAATAGCCTATGCTGCCGCAGGGCGGTAGCCGGCATGCGCCCGTAGCTCAGCTGGATAGAGCATCCGCCTCCTAAGCGGAAGGTCAGGCGTTCGAATCGCCTCGGGCGTGCCATTAGAAACATAAGCCATATTCGAATATGGCTTTTTTCTTCTTTGAAGCAATTATAATCGCCGTCGGCAACAGGACGGCTCTTTGGAATCTGGCGGGGGTCATAAAACCCCAAAATAAGGAAAGCGCCCCATTTCAGGAAAGAAGGCAACCCTTTCCAAATCGAAAAGAAAGCCCACAAAAGTGGGCTTTTATTATTGAGGGACTCTTAGGCTTTCTGGACCAAGATCGATTGCATGGCGGCGATGGTCTGCTGGCTCACCCCGATTTGACTCATAAGGTAGTTGACTGCCTTCTCGGCGTAGGTCTCACCTTCGGAGTTTTTGATTTTCGCCGGATAAAAGGATTCGCCATCGATGTTCGATTTGCGGATCGGCGAGCCGTTGATGTTGGCGAAATCGGAGAAGAGGTAGTCGGTGAGAAGCTGTTTCTCGCTCATCCCGCAGATTGCTCCAAGAAGATAAGAGAGCGCGCCGGTGCGATCGGTGCCGCGCACGCAGTGGAAGACCGCGGGGTAATGCTCCTTAACCGCCAGATAATCGAAGAAGGCGAGGATGTTCTCTTTGTTTTCGCTGCGGGCGTAGATATTTCGGCCGCCGAATGCCATCGGAAGGGAAACATAATCGATATCGTTCCCCAAAGGGGAAGCGGTGATGCCTTGGACTTCGTCTTTCTCGTTGAAGGCCAGCGTCGTGCGAAGATCGATGTCGCTTTTGATCCCAAGTTCATCGCGCAGGGTAGCCAAGCCTTTTTCGGTCGGTTTGCTTAAACCGTTTTCATCGCCGTTGAACTCCGCGGTCCGATAAAGGAGCCCTTGTTTGATTCTCCCGCCCAAAACGGGCCATCCCCCGACGTCGCGGACGTTCTCGACCCCTTCGACATCAAGATTCCGAACCGGGATATCCGCGATGGTGAAATCTTTCGCTTCACTTATGAATGGTTTCTCGGCCCGTTCATAGGATGCGCTGACGCGCCAATAGTATTTGGTGGCGATCTTGAAGTTCGTCATCTCGCCATGTTCTTCGGTGGTGGAGACAAAGCGATATTGGGCGAAATCCGCGCTTTCGCTGACTTGGATTTGATAGGTTGCTTTAGCATTCACATTCGGGGTGGCATGCCAAGAAAACGCGACAGGTTTCGGCGCTGAGAGGGATT
>CADCLZ010000103.1 GCA_902802365.1 uncultured Erysipelotrichaceae bacterium
GGCGGCATGGACCTCAAAGACCTGATCGGCTATGTGGTCAGCCAATTCCTCGGCGCGATCGCCGGCAGCGCCCTCTTAGGCGCTTTCTACGGCGGATATGAGAACACCGCCGCCAACCTCGCCCCGGTCGCAAACGGCAACCCCAATCTCTTCGTCGGCGTCGCCGTCGAGATCGTCCTCACCTTCTTGTTCGTCCTCTGCGTCCTTGGCGCCACCAGCAAGAAGGAAGATAGCTCCGTCGCCGGCTTAGTGATCGGCGCCGCCCTCACCGGCGTCCACCTCGTCGGCACCGGCCTCACCGGCACCTCGGTCAACCCGGCCCGCGGCTTCTCCGCCAGCTTGTTCTGGGCCTTCAGCGGCCACACCGAATCCCTCGCCCAGTGCTGGATCTGGATCATCGCCCCGCTCGTGGGCGCGGTCATCGCCGCCTTGCTCTGGAAGCTCGTCCTCAACAAAAAGGAAGAGTCGAAACCCGAAGAGACCAAAACAAAAAAAAAAAAAAAAAAAAAAGGAGTGGAGCCCCCACTCCTTTTTCTTTTGTTTATAAGCTATTTGCGGCCGCTTGCATCGAAGAGAGAAGCGGCTCGAGGTTCTCGCTCAGCCACTTCATATAGTAGATGGCGACCACGACATTGACCACCGCCATCACGCTTCCGCAGATGATCGAGGCGATGGCATAGCGGCGATATGCCTTATCCTTATCGAGGTTGATCGAGATGATGCCTAGGACCACCCCTGCCACCCCGGAGACCAAGAAAGAGGCGACGATGCCGATCACCCCCAAAAGGAAGGGGACGGGCATCTTATGCCTCACCGCCGAATCATCGCGCGGGGTTTCGCCTTCTTCGACTTGCTCTTCATAAAGATCCCCGCCATATTGGGCGGCCCCGCAGTCGGGGCAATAATTCGCGTTGTCGGGGATCTCCGCCCCGCAGTTACGGCATTTCTTCATTTTTGCAACCTCCTTAAGCGGAAGGAAGCGAGGAGAACGCCTCGACGATCCCTTCCACGACTTTCGGCCCATAGAGGAAGGCCAAGACGATCAGCGCGACGATCGCGGCGAGTTCGACGAATAGGGTGATCGCCCCAAAGACGATCCCTAAGGTCGAAAGGCTCGTGAACCGCCGATCTTTGTCTAACGCCCTCCCGACGATCCCCATCGCCAGGCCGAAGAAGCCGGTTAAAACCCCAAAGGGGATCGAGGCGATCGAAAGGATGCGCGCGGCGAGCCTTTTCCCTTTCCCGGCGGTTGGGGAGATGACGCTATCATTCGCGGGGAGCTTCTTCCCGCAGCTAGAGCAATAACGCGCCCCCGGCTGGTTCTCGTTTTGGCAATACGGGCATTTCATGCGCTTAGATTATAGCTTCCGCTTCCGCTTCCTTTAAGGTCTTTTCCATGGCATCGTTCAATGCTTCGCGTTCTTTGATCTTTTCCTTCGTCTTCTGATACTGAAAGAAATAGAGGAAGAAAAAGAGCAGGAATAGCGAAGCGGTGAACACCACCGCCAGATACGGCCAAGGGCCAGAGATATATTGGGGGAAATAGGCTTCTAATAGAAGCGCCGCGACCAAGAAAAGCAGCGAGAAGAAGGTCGAGGAAAGGGCGACGATCATCCCCAGCCTTGCATGCTTCTTCTCTTCTAGAAGCAAAGCGAGGTCTTTCCTCCCCTTCTTCAGAAGGACCTCCAGGGTCACCTTCGCGGCTTCCTCAGGCGCGATGGCCATATTCGGGGATCCCCCTTTCGCGGCGTTCGGCTTTTTTCTTCGGGAGCATCAAACTTGGGAAGGGGTCATATTCCAAGCCGATCGCTTTCTCTTCCAAGTAGTATAAAGGCGAGGCGTGGTTCCGTTCATAGAAATCCAAGATCTCCTCGAACGGAATCATATGTGGGAAGAAGAAAAGCTCCTGCTGATCGCGCAAAAGATCCTTCCAGGCGTTTTCCTCGGCGACCAAGCCATTCTCTTCGTCATAGGAGTATTTCGAGGCCCCAGAGGCCAAATAGGCCGTTAGGCCGGGGATCTTCTTGATCTTCTCCAAAGGAAGATAACGCCGTTGGCTGAATAAGAAAGATAAAGCCTGCTCGGGGTCGTTGCGGTCCAAGCAGAGGCGGATCTCCTCGGCTAAGGAAGATATCGAAGACACCCCGCCGTCGAAGCTTAAGCCGCTTTCTAAGCAGAGCAAGGCCCCATTAAGGGGCAAAGAAGGATCGAAGGCATAGGAATATTGGCTTCCTTCCGCCCGATAGGTATCGATCCTTTTCCGCAACACCCCGATCGTCCAAGGGGTCAGATCATGGATGTTGAGTTGGGCAAGGACCCCTGCCCAATCGTTTAAGGAAGGCGGGAGCTCCCCATGGGTATAAGCGCCCGCCAAAGATAACTCATGCCCAAAAGGCAAAGAGATCGTCTTATATTTTCTCAAGACGGTTAATTGCTCTTCATTCAGTCCTTCGGGGATCGGAAGGAAGAGGAAGCGAAGATCTAAGTCGGCTTCGTTTAAGGCGCGTTTGGCTTCTTCTAGGCGATAGATGAACGCCCAAAGGGCGACTTGATGAAGCCCGGCTTCATAACGGTCCACCCCCTGCTTGGCGATCAATCTCCCCATATATTCCACCCTCCCGAAGTTCAGGTGGAAGAAATCCTCATAGACTTTGATCCCCACCCGTTGGTAAAAGGCAATCAAAGAACGGGGAGCCCCGATCAAATCGGAAAGAAACGGCAAAAAGAAATTGGGCACGGCCAGCCCTTCCCTTCCTTCTGGCCAATATAAGAAGCGCGAGCCGAAGTTCTCCATGTCGAGCTTGCTCCAGGCGGTGATCGCATAGCCGAGGCTTCGGATATGCTGGCTGGTCCTCGGGTCATGAAGATAACGCCTCAGGCGTTCGTAATACATGCCGTTGACGTCGCTTCTGACCATCACCTCGAGGTCATGGAAGAGTTTCCTTAGTTTGGGCTGCTTGATGATCCCCAACGGGAAAGAGCCTTTGTCCGCGGAGATGATGACCGGCCCATCGG
>CADCLZ010000104.1:0-4878 GCA_902802365.1 uncultured Erysipelotrichaceae bacterium
ATTGCAAAGGTGGGCAAAGTCGTTGCAACAAAAACCGCGGAAAACAGGCCATCCGCCTCAGAAAGGTCTAGTTTGTTGCACCCTTATTGTCATCTAACATCTTAACAAAAGGTACCTTCTCGTCGAATCTTCCTCTACAATACTCGCATGGCTAGATTAATCCTCACCGACTGCTTCGGAGTCCTCCTCGATGAAATCGCCCCCAACTGGTTCCGCGAGCATTTCAACAACCCCGAAAAAGCCAAAGAGCTCAAAGACAAGTATTTCGTCCCCTTCGATCTGGGCGAGATTTCTTTCGAAGTGGTCATGGAGAAGATGGGTGAGGAGCTTCATTTCGATCCCAAAGAGCTCAGCGCCTATTGGCGGGGGAACGTCAGGATCGATCAAAACCTGCTCGCTTATTATGACCACCTCCGGGAAAACGGAGACATCATCGCCTTGGCCTCCAACGCCGGATCGCCGTTTCTCGATGACGTCCTCGATCAGCACGATTTGCGGAAGCGCTTCGACTTTGTCTTCATCTCCTGCCACTTCCACATCGCGAAGCCGGATCTCCGTTTCTATGAGGCCTGTTTGAATGAATGCGGCAAAGACTTTGAGGAGATCTTCATGATCGATGATTCGGAAAAGAACCTCGCTCATGTGAAAGAGCTCGGAATTGCCCCGATCCTCTATAAAGGCTTGTCCGATCTAAAGAAAATATTAGGGGAATAGACCCTTCAAAAGAACGCAATCAAGGAAGATGGCTTCAGGCCGCGACGGCCTTCTTCTTCCTGGCACGGCGTTTTCCTTGAGGTCTTCTTCGCTTTCTAGCTCAATGCCATCCAAGATGTCTTGGAGGTGATATTCCTTCTCGAGGTATTTGATCGCTTGGTAGCCGATGAAGGCGGTGAATGCCGCATTCACAAGACCTTGGACGGTGCTATCGATGATGGTGCCCAATAAGCCCCCTAAGAACGGCAGCCCTTTCGCGGCGCCGCCTAGATCCTTGACGACGGTGCTCCCGAAATTGGCGTTCTCTAAGCCATAGGCGGCCAAAGAGGCCATCATGACCTCGCCGAAGATCTTGCTGAGCTTGGCATCGCTTGGCCGGAAGCCATATAGATACACCAGGTCCTTGATCATCTTGAGGTTGGTCGCGGAGACCAAAGCAACGTCTAAGACGTTCTGCTGGCTGATCGCCGATTGCAAACCCGCCCGCAAAGCGGATTTCCGAATCAAGGAATTCGCGGTTTTCCTCACCGAGCCCTTATAAAGGGCTGTGAGGGCGGCTTTGATGCCCTCGTCTTTATTGGTGTTGACCGCGATGGCGAGCTTCCCGACTTCCGCGGAGTCGTACCATTTGACCGCCCCGACCTCGCTATGGAGATGGATGATGTGGTTGGCGATGTCTTTCCGGAGCGCTTTGTTATGGCGCTTCGCCGCCCCGGCTTTGCGCTTATCGACGTTGGTGATGAAGTAACCGGAATGGAGGACTTTCGCCAACGGGACGATGTAAAGGAAGAGGAAGAACAAGACGGAGACGCCGATCATCGCGTAGCCGAAATATTCGTTGATCTCATAGCATTTGACGGAGACGAAAAACAAGCAGGTGAAGAGGATCACCCCGATCAATAGCGCGAACATCCAGACGAAGAACTTCGCGCTTCTGGCATTCTCGCGTTTAACGTACTTCTTCTCGTATTCCTCGATGGTGAGCCCGGTTTTCTCTGGGGCTTCTGGTTGCTTCGCTTCGGCTTTGACTTCGACGATCTCGTTGGCCATATCCCCCTCCTTATTTGTCTTTATGCTCTTTCTTCCAAGCTTTGATCTGCTCCAGCCTGGCTTTGTATTTGCCTTCCAAGCCTTGTTCGGTCGGATGGTAGTATTCGTGGCCTTCCAGATTCTCGGGGAGGCAGACCATCGCGGTGATCTTCTCCTCAAAATCATGGGCGTATTTGTAGCCCTTCCCATAATCGAGGTCTATATAGGCGACATCCAAGGCGTTTGATTTTGGAGACATCGCCAGATATACGACCGCTTGGGTGAGGTTGACCGTGCATTCGGGCATGC
This sequence comes from uncultured Erysipelotrichaceae bacterium, assembly GCA_902802365.1. GTDB lineage: Bacteria > Bacillota_I > Bacilli_A > RFN20 > CAG-826 > Alloenteromonas. Next base: position 2,053 of record CADCLZ010000104.1, read on the forward strand.
CGATATAGTGGCAGGCCTGATAAGCCGCCACGCATAATTCGAGGGCCCTTGGATCGGCAAGGCCGACGTCTTCGGAAGCAAAGCGGATCAATCTCCTTGCCACATAGAGGGGATCCTCCCCTGCTTCCAGTATCCTGGCCAACCAATAGACGGCGGCATCGGGATCGCTGTTCCGCATCGACTTATGGAGGGCGGAGATGATGTTGTAATGCTCCTCGCCCTTCTTATCGTAAAGAAGCGACTTCCGCGAGGTGCATTGCTCGACGTTCTCGCGGGTGATCTTTGGATGGCCGTCTTTATCGGTATCGGCGTTATTGATCACCATCTCGAGGGTCGATAACGCCATTCTGGCATCGCCATTGGCGAAACGCGCCAATGCCTCGAGGTCTTCTTTCTTGTATTTGACTTTGCGGGCGCCGAATCCGCGTTCATCCTCAATCGCTCTTTTTAAGAGCGAGACGATGTCTTTTTCTTCTAAGGCTTTCAAAACGAAGACCTTGCAGCGCGAGAGCAACGCGGAGTTGATCTCGAACGAGGGGTTCTCGGTGGTCGCGCCGATCAAGATGATCGCCCCTTTTTCGACATAGGGGAGGAAGGCGTCCTGCTGCGCTTTGTTGAAGCGATGGATTTCGTCGACGAAAAGGATCGTCTTCTCGCCGAACCTTCTTCCTTCATCGGCCTCTTCCATGACCGCTTTGATCTCTTTGATCCCCGAGGTGACCGCGGAGAAATCGATGAACTTGGCTTTGGTCCTCTGGGCGATGATCCGCGCCAAGGTGGTTTTGCCAACGCCCGGCGGGCCCCAAAAAACCATCGAGGTGATGCGGTCCTCCTCGATCAGCCTGCGAAGCACTTTGCCTTCGCCGACGAGATGCTCTTGGCCGACGAACTCCTCGAGATTCGCCGGGCGGAGCCTAGAAGCCAAAGGTTCTTCGAGTTTTTTCTTCTCAAACAGGTTCAGCTGTTCCATAACAGGCTAATTTTAGCAAATATGTGCGTGCATGATAGGAAAAAACCCAAAAGGGGTCTATATTATTGCCATGAACAAAAAAGACCGTATCCTCACCATCCAAGATTATTCCTGCCTCGGCCGTTGCTCGTTGACCGTGGCGCTTCCGACGATTTCCGCGCTCGGGGTCGAATGCGTCGGCCTTCCGACCGCCGTTTTATCCAACCATACCGCCTTCCCGTCCTGGACCTATTTGGACCTCACCGACGAGATGCTTCCGATCACCGATAAATGGATGGAGTTCGACCATTCCTATTCGATGATCTACACCGGCTACCTCTCCAATGAGCAGGTCCCGACCGTTTTGAAGATCATCGAGAAACTCAAAGAAGACCGCACGCTGATCTTCGTCGATCCCGCGATGGCCGACCGCGGCAAACTCTACGCCGGCTTCGACCAGAAGCACGTCGAGCAGATGAAGGAGCTCATCAAGGTCGCGGATATCATCAAACCGAACCTCACCGAGGCTTGCTTCCTCACCGATACCCCCTTCCCGGGCTCCGAATTAAGCATCCCGAAAGAGTTCTATCTCGAAGTATTTGAGAAGCTCGCCAAGATGGGCCCGAAGAAGATCATCATCTCCGGCCAGCAGCCAAAAGTTGGCGAAGTCGCCGATTATGTCTATGAAGTCGGGAAGGGCCTCCAAGAATATGTCACCCCCACCCATCCTGGGCTATACCATGGGACCGGCGACCTCTTCGCCTCGGCTTTCGCCGCCTTGCTCGTCAAAGGCCATTCCTTCTTCGAGGCCGTCAAAATCGCCCACGATTATGTCCACGAGGCGATCGGCTATAACGTGAAAGATCAAATCGACGGGCTCCGTTATGGGCCCGAGTTCGAGAAAGCCATTCCTTTCCTTCTGAAGGAAGCTGGTTCCAAATGAACCGAGAGCATTACCTTAAGGTAAAAGAAGCCATCGAAGGCAAAGCCTCGCTTTTGGTCGTCTCCAAATACCACACGGTCGAAGAGGCGATGGAATACTACGATCTTGGGGTCCGCCACTTCGGCGAGAACCGGATGCAGGAGCTCCTCCCGAAAGTCGATGCGATGCCGAAGGATATCCACTGGCATTTCTTGGGCCATCTTCAAAAAGACAAGGTCAAGAAAGTCGTGCCGGTTGTTGCGATGATCCAGTCCCTCGATTCCATTGGGCTCGCGGATAAGATCGAGCAGGCGTGCGCCAAAATCGCGAAGACGATGCCCTGCCTCATCGAACTGCATTTGGCCGAGGACGATGGCGAGAAGACCGGAATCGGCAAAGAAGAGCTTTTTCCTTTAATGGAACATTGCCAAAGCCTGCCTCACGTGGACGTCCAAGGGATCATGGTCATGGGTCCGAACGTTGAAGACAAAGAAGCGATCCGCCGCACATTCCAAGAGGGGCATAGATGCTTTTTCGAGCTTCAAAAGCGTTATGGGGCCAATCAAATCAAGATCTACAGCGCCGGCATGTCGAATGACTTCTTGATCGCCCTCGAAGAAGGCTCCACCCAGGTAAGGGTCGGCAGTTATCTCTTCTAAAAGAAAAGCCCAGTGGGCTTTTTTCTTATTGCTTAACTTCTTTTTTCTTTTTGTTGGCCAAGAAGGAGAGCAAGAACCCGATCCCGAACTGGGCGCCGAAGAACAAAATGAAATAGCCGATGTCCACCAAAACCCCGTTGGATTTGATCCGAAGGAAAGGATACGGGACGATCGAGTGGCTGGCCTCCATCTCGGCGGTGATCGGGAGGGCGAGGTCGACGATGATCCAGACCAGGCTATAAAGGGCGAGGAAAGCGACTGGGAAAAAGGCATCGCTCCAGCGGAAGGAATAACCG
>CADCLZ010000104.1:4948-6085 GCA_902802365.1 uncultured Erysipelotrichaceae bacterium
CATCGAGCCGAAGATCACCAAGGCGACGAGCGCGATGCAGGCGACCCCGGAAAATTTAAAGACCCCGATCCACCGCTTATAAGCGTAATCAGGACGCTTCCAGGCATAGAGGATCTCCGCGCTTTCGGCGAGCGAGGCCAAGCAAAGCAAAATCGCGGAATCGTTGGTGAGGTATTTGAAAAGCTTCCACCCGGCGCTCCAGCCATCGTTATCGGCATGGAACCAGTTGTTGGCGATCGCCAGGAACGACCAAAGAGTCAGCAAAACGACCAAGAGATTCAAAATCAGGATCCAGATGCGTTTTTTCACAGCCAATAATCTATTTCAATTTCGCAAAATGGAAAAGACAAAAGGCTCTCCGCGGAAAAGAAACGCCCTTTCCTAAGAAAGAAAGAGTGAGAAAATGGTATTTCTGTTTTCGACAAAATGATTTATGCATTGCCTTTTGCGGCCATTGTTGTACGATTTGGGCAGCATGAACATCAATTTCGATACCGAGAACCTCCTTCCGTTATTGAAGGATTTCTACAAGCTTTGCGGCATCAAGATCTCGGTGTTCGACGATTCGTTCTATCCGGTCATCGAATACCCTTCCGAAGCCGCCCCTTTCTGCGCGAACATCCGCCAGCACGAAGAAGGCCTCGCCGCCTGCCGGGCGTGCGATAAAGAGGCCTGCCTCCGTTCGAAGAAACTCGGGAAACCCCATACCTATATCTGCCACGCCGGCCTCCATGAGGCGATCACCCCCATCCATTTGGGCAACGTCACGGTCGGTTATCTGATCCTCGCCCAGATGAGCGATGGGAAGGAATCCTCCTGGGAGGAAGCGATCCGCTTGGCGGAAGGCTTCGGGGTCAAAGAAGAGGATAGCCGCGCCGCGCTGGCGAAAATGAAGCCGGTCTCCGACGAAACCATCCACTCGGCGATGAGCATCATGGACGCGCTCGGAAGCTATGTGTGTCTAAAGAACCTCGCCCAGTGGAAGAACGACGACATCGCCGGGACGATCTCGAACTTCATCCAGTCCAACCTCGATAAGAAGCTTTCCAGCGAATCGATCGCCGAGCAGTTCTCCGTGTCCCGTTCTTATCTATATAAGATGGCGGTCAAAAACTATGGCTGCGGCATCAACGAATA
>CADCLZ010000105.1:0-2954 GCA_902802365.1 uncultured Erysipelotrichaceae bacterium
GGTGGGCTTCTCCGCCAGAAGGCTCGTCAAAGACGACTCGAGCAAATACATCAACTCGCCGGACGGGAAGCTCTTCCACAAAGGCAACCTTCTCTATAACTACCATAACGTCCGATCGACCTCGAAGCGCGACGGCTATTGCTACCTGCTGGAAGGGTTCATGGACGTCATGGCGTTGGAACGGGCCAATCTGCCGAATGCGGTGGCCCTAATGGGAACTAGCCTCACCAAGGAGCAAATCACGCTCCTGAGGCGCTTAAACTGCGAAATAAGGCTATGCCTGGATGGCGACGAGCCTGGCCAACGGGCGATGATGAAGATCGTCCCCTTGCTCCAAAAGGCGGACATCCCATTCCGCATCGTGAGCAATCCCGGCGACCTGCGCGACCCCGACGACATCCTCCAGGAAGAAGGCCCCGAGGCCTTGCGCGAGAAGATGAATCATCTGGTGAGCGCCTATGACTTCCAGATCGACTTCTACACGAATACGAAGAAGCTCGAGACCCAGGACGATCGGCGCAAGGTCATGATGTACTTCATCCCGTTCCTTAGGAACGTGAAGGCCGGCATCGACCGCGACAACTACATCGTGAAGCTCTCCAAAGCCACCGGCTACGAGGCCGAAGCGATCTACCGTCAGATCCGGGCGACCTCCCAAGGCGTGACCCAAGAGGAGCAAATCTACCTCGACCGGCGCGACGCCGAGATCGTCAGCCCCGAAAACCACCCCAGCAACCGACTGTTCAAGGCCGAGCGCGAAGTGCTCTACTACATGCTCTACCAGCCGCGGGCGGTGAACTTCTACCAGCAGGAGATCGATTCCTTCTATAACAAGGTCTACGAAGTCCTAGCGAACTTCATCATCGAGTACATGAAACGCGGCGAAAAGGCCGTGGACGTCTCGGCCCTTGTCGCGGAAATATCCGCCAGCGGGACGGAAGACTCCGACCTTCTCGAATCCTTGCTCTCGACGATCGCCATGGAGAATTGGTGGCCCGATTTCTCGGAAGACCAACTCCGGCTCTGCAAAGACGCGATCGTCAAGGAAAAAGAGAAGATCTACCAACGGACGATGCTTGAGCGAGCGGTCGCCGGAAAGTCGAAAGAAGACAAAGCTCGGCTTATCGCCGAGTACGCCAAACAGCGCAGCAAGAACCTGAAGAAAGAATAAAGGAGGGGAACCCATGCCAAAGAAAGATGCGGAAGCCAAAGAAAAGAAGACCGTGAAAGCGGAAGAGACCAAGCCCAAGAAGAGCGCCGGCAAAGACAAAGAGGAAATCTTCCTCGCCGATGACGAAGACCAAGAGAAGGATCTTTTGGCCCAGATCAAAGCGAAGTTCCTCAAGAAGGGCAAAGCCGATGGCGGCATCCTCAACATGGATGACATCATGAACGAGCTCGAGAAGTACGATATGTCCGACGACGCGCTCGAATCGGTCATTGAGTTCCTCCAAGAGAGCAAGATCACGATCCAAAACGACGATGACGAAAGCGCCAACGCCGAGGTCGAAGGCCCGAATGAGGGCGACCTCGAGATGGCGGAAGAGGAAGAAGTCGATCTCGAAGACGACGTCTATTCCGCCGAGAAAGAAGAGCTCGCCGGCATCGATGACATCTCGAAGATCCCGACCGGCGAAGTCAAGGTCAACGACTCGGTCAAGATGTACCTCAAGGAAATCGGCAAAGTCGATCTTCTCACCGCGGCGCAGGAAACCGAACTCGCCAAGCGCATCGCCGAAGGCGATATGGATGCCAAGAACCAGTTGATCAACGCTAACCTCAGGTTGGTTATCTCAATCGCCAAGCACTATGTCGGCCGCGGCATGCATTTCCTCGACCTCATTCAGGAAGGCAACATGGGCTTGATCAAAGCGGTGGAGAAATTCGACTACACCAAAGGCTTTAAGTTCTCGACTTACGCGACTTGGTGGATCCGTCAGGCCATCACCAGGGCGATCGCCGACCAAGCCAGGACCATCCGCATCCCGGTCCACATGGTCGAGACGATCAACAAGATGACCCGCGTGCAGCGCCAGCTGATCCAAGAGCTCGGCCGCGATCCGACTCCGGAGGAAATCTCCGAGAAGATGGATGGCGCCCTCTCTCCGGCCCGCATCCGCGAGATTCAGCGCATCGCCCTCGAGCCGGTTTCCCTCGAAACCCCGATCGGTGAGGAAGAAGACTCCCACCTTGGCGATTTTATCGAAGATAAAGACACTCCGAGCCCGGAAGAATACACCACGAAATCCTTATTGAAGGATGAGCTTTACGAGATCATGAAGGATCTCACCGACCGTGAGGAGCGCGTCCTCCGTCTCCGCTATGGCCTCGACGACAACCGTCCGCGCACTCTCGAAGAAGTGGGCCGCGAATTCGGCGTCACCCGCGAGCGTATCCGTCAGATCGAAGCCAAAGCGATCCGCAAGCTCCGCCATCCGACCAGAGCCAAGAAACTCGGCGACTACAAAGACACCTCTTGGGTCGGCGGGAACAACTAACTCGCCTTTTCGCGAATGACCAAGCTATCCAAACGCCTCGAAGCCATCGCTTCTTTCGTACCGAAAGCAAGTTATTTAGCCGATGTGGGGAGCGACCATGCGCTATTGCCGATCGCTCTTTTAGAGCGTGGGCAGATTTCCTACGCCCAGGCAATCGACAATAAGATGGCCCCGTACCTAAGGATGCGAGCCAATGTCGAGGAGTCGGGATTCTCCAGCAAGATCGCCTGCTCGCTCAGTTCGGGCCTGGATTCCTTATCGCCCAACGCCAACGCGATCGCCATCTGCGGCATCGGCGGCCTTTTGACCTGCGATATCCTGGAGAAAGGAAAAGAAAAGCTCGATCCGGTCGAGACGATCATCCTTGACCCGCATCGGGATTTGGCCGCGGTTCGTAGAAGAGTCAGCGCCTTAGGCTACCATATCGTCGACGAGGAGATGGTTTATGAAAGCCGA
>CADCLZ010000105.1:3039-5799 GCA_902802365.1 uncultured Erysipelotrichaceae bacterium
ATAAAAAAACGCCCCGAAGTTTATCTGGATTACCTAAAAACCCAACTTGCGAAAGTGAATGCCATCCTCAATGGGGCATTGCCGAAAGAAAAGCGCGGCCATTACCTCAAAATCTACCGCAGTATCAAAAAGCAGTTATAATACTTTTATTACAAAGTAATAATAACTACTAATTTAAAACTAAAAAAAGCCTATCAATCATAGGCGCTTCAGATATTCGTGGCAAGCCTTGAAAGTCGAAGGGGAAGTCGATGCCCCGGAGGCTAAGGCGACCTTTTTCGCGTTGGAGAGATCGATTTTCCGGATTTCTTCTAATCCAAGCGCCAGTACGGCCTTCCTTCCTTCTTCCTGGGCAATCTCGAAAAGCTTTCTGGAATTGTTGCTGCGGGAAGAGCCCAAGACGATGACGAGGTCGATGTCTTTTGGGAGTTTGCGGATGGCGTCTTGACGCAGCGAGGTGCTCCGGCAGCGTTCTTTGCCGATCATAAGATCGGGATACCTTTCTTTGAGCTTTGCATGCGCAGCGGCGATCTCGCTATCCGAAAGCGTGGTTTGGCTGATCAGATGCGGCGCAGCGGCTCTGACATCCTCCCAATCGCCTTCGCCGGAGCCGACGTCATAGAAGAAGCAACCCGGGTAATTGGCTTGGAAAGCCTGAGACTCCAGGTGGCCATTTACCCCAAGATAGATGATCGGGGAGGATTTGCCGGCTTCCCGAGCCTCCGAGAGATTCTCTTTCACGAAAGAGCAGGTGGCATCGTAGATCCTAAGATGCTTTTCCTTGGCGATCTCATCGAGGGATTCGGCATGGCCATGCGCGCTGAAGACGATCGCCGATCCATCGGGGATCCTTTGGATCAGCTCTTCCAATGGGCCATCTTTCTCGTCGAGAAAGAGGATTCCTTGACGAGATAATTCCTCGATCGTTTCCTCATTATGGACGAGCATGCCCAAAAGGTAGACCGGGATTTTCGGATTCTCTTGCTTGGCGCGTTCGGCGAGGACGATCGCCTGCTGGACGCCTTTGCAATAACCGAAGGGTTGGACCACGTAGACTTCCATGCCGATATTTTGGCAAGGAGAGGATGAAAAAGAAAGCCAAAGCCGATATAATTTCGCCGTATGGCAAGCTTTGCTTCATTCTCTTTATCCGATAAGATCGTCGCCTGTTTGAAAAAGCAGGGCTACGAGGAACCTTCTCCGATCCAATTCTCGGTGATTCCCCGCGTCCTCCGCGGCGATTCTTTGATCTGCCAAAGCCCGACTGGCTCCGGCAAGACGCGAATTGGCTCGGCAGGTGTTCGATTTCGCGAAGCCGTTCCAGAAAAGCTTCCCGCGCTTAAAGGTGCGTTTGCTTTCCTCCGAAGCCGAGAAAAGCGCCACTCAGCAGGGCCTTAGCCAGGCTCCGCAATTGGTCATCGGCACCCCCGGGCGTCTAAAAGACGTGCTCATCGACGAATACGCCTTGGATCTCCATGGCGTGAAGACCCTCGTCTTTGACGAAGCGGACATGCTTCTTGATCTTGGTTACTTCGAAGACATCGATGAAATCTACGGCAAGCTCTCCTCCGATCCCCAAGTCCTCGCTTTCTCCGCGACCTTGGAAGAAGGCCTCAAGGAAAAGCTCCGTCGCTACATCAAAAGCGATTTTATCTATGAAGGCGGCAAGGAGAAGACTGCCGGCAGCGTCCGCCATCATCTCGTCGATATCAAGCACGTCGGCACCGAGGAGGCCTTGATCCGCTTCCTGAAACTGCGCAATCCCTATTTATGCTTGGTGTTCTGCTCAAAAAAAGAAGACGTAAAGAAGCAGTTCGCTTCCCTAAAGGCTGCCGGCTTCTCGGTCACGATGTTCTCCGGGGATCTTTCCAGCCGCGAACGCCGCTCGGCGATCCGGATGATCAAGGAGAACCATTATCAGATCATCGTCTGCAGCGATTTGCTCAGCCGTGGCATCGACATCGAAGATGTCACCGACGTCGTCTCCGTCGACCTCCCCAGCGATTTGGCCTATTACCATCATCGGGCGGGAAGGACCGGCCGCTTCGGCAAAGAAGGCGACTCCTGGGTGTTCTATAACGCCGACGGAACCAAGAGACCGCGGCTATTGATGGACGAAGGGATTCCCTTCACGTTCGAGATCCTGAAGCCGACCGGGCTCGTTGTCGATACCGTCGGCCTGGCCCCGAAGAAGAAACTTTCCAAGAAGAAGCCGTTCTCCGAGGAAGAGGCCAAGGAAGTCAAGATCGCCAAGGCCAGGAGCAGGAGCGACAAAGTCAAACCGGCTTATAAGAAGAAACAGCAATGGGAAGTCGAGCGGGTCAAGAACAAGTACCGCCGCAAAGCGATCCAGAAATCCGTCAGCAAGGCCAAAGCCAAAAAATACCAAGAGCAATCGAAAAAAGCATCGGGCAATTGATCCGATGCTTTCTTTTTAAAGTTTGTTGATTTCCTCGATCAGCGCTTCGTAGGCTTCTTCCTCTTGGACGCTTCTAAGGACTTCGCCTTTGCGGAAGATGACGAAGCTCCCTTTGCCGCCGGCCACGCCGATATCGGCATGGCGGGCTTCGCCCGGGCCGTTGACGATGCAGCCCATGACCGCGACGGTCTTATGGATGCGGTTGGTCTCTAGATAATCGAGGACTTTCTTGGCCAAGGGTATCAGATCGACCTCCGTCCTTCCGCAGGTCGGGCAAGAGATGAAGGTCGGGTAATCCGGATATAGATCGAGGTCATGGAGCAAGCGGCAGCAGGCTTTGA
>CADCLZ010000106.1 GCA_902802365.1 uncultured Erysipelotrichaceae bacterium
TCCTTTCTCTGTCGGGCGGCGGGGAAGGAAATGCTAAACCAAGGATGAAAACAGGGAAGGAAAAGACCTTTGTTGCAATCTTTCTGTCAAGTAACAACCTTTTGTTAAGAAGCGCTTCCTATGGAAGTTTGGCCGATCCTCCTTTAGAATTTCTAGCATGCTATATCCTCTTCCGCGCCCTTATCACGCCAAGCTCTCGCTCTATGAGAACCAGGTGGCGATCAAATTCGTCAAGGACTCCTTTCAGAAGAACCTCGCGGAGCAGTTGACGCTTCTTCGCGTTTCCGCGCCGCTTTTCGTCAGCGCTTCCTCGGGCCTTAACGATCACCTGAATGGGGTCGAGCGCCCGATCGCTTTCTCGATCCCTGGCCTCCTCGAGGCGGAGATCGTCCAATCGCTGGCCAAGTGGAAGCGGAAAGCCTTGAAGGATTACGACATCCATCAAGGGAAGGGCATCTATACCGACATGAACGCGATCCGGCCCGACGAAAGCTTGGATAACCTCCATTCCCTCTATGTCGATCAATGGGATTGGGAGAAAAGAATCGCCCCCGAAGAAAGAACCATCGAATATCTTTTCAAGACGGTGGAGAAGATCTTCCTCGCCTTAAAGAAGACCGAAGAAGAAGTGAATAAGGCCTATCCATGCTTTAAGCAGAAACTGCCGGAGAAGATCGTTTTCTTATCTTCTTCCTCTTTAGAGGAAAGATATCCAAATCTTTCTAGGAAAGAACGGGAGCGCGCGCTCGTCAAAGAATATGGGGCGGCGTTCCTTTATGGGATCGGTTGGCCTTTAAAAGACGGCAAAAGCCATGATGGAAGAGCCCCCGATTACGATGATTGGAACCTCAACGGGGATATCTTGGTCTATGACGAAGTCTTGGATGTCGCTTTGGAATTGTCTTCGATGGGGATCCGGGTCGACGCGGATGCCTTGAAGAAGCAGCTGAAGGAAAAAGGCCTTTTGGAGCAGAAAAGGACCCCGTATGAAGAAAGCATCTTGGATGGGGGCCTTCCGCCCTCGATCGGCGGGGGCATCGGCCAATCGCGGCTTTGCCTTTTCTACTTAGAAAAAGCCCATATCGGGGAAGTCCAATCCTCCTTATGGAAGGAAGAAGAGATTCTGGAAGCGAAAAAGCAGGGGATCTTCCTGCTTTAGAAAAGCCGCAGACGGAACCCGACTCGGCTCGAACTAAAAATGGCTTGGGAGGACAAGAATTAATCTTGCTAACGCTAGTCCATTATCGCTCTTTTTATCGCCTGATAATCCCAATTGCCATATCCATCAAGCATGGGCAAATGCTGTCCTAAATACCGAACGCTTTCTGGGCACTTGCTGCGGTCAACTCGCCTAGCGTTATAAAGAACGACAATCTTGATTTTATCTTGATCTCTCGCGGCTTTGTCGCACTCGAATTCGACGTAGCTTTTATTGCTTATGCTTCGCGCATTTAAGCAAAAGCCGCCATATTTTGCTCCTCCATAAAGGTACGAAACGGAATTCCGATCCACTCGGTAATTGGGGCAGTTGAAACAAGCTCCCTTGGTGAGTGCGGTTGTTTTATTTCCTACGACGAGCACGAATGTTTTGCACATGTCCATTCTTTCACTCAAACTTGATTTGATGCTGCAATAAAGACTCGTGTCATAAGAGGACATATGCTCATGGACGTCGACGAAGCTCAGCCCCCAATAATCGTTCTCGTTCCATTGATGCAGCTTATCGATTGCGTCTTTGTCGCCATCCCAGTCCGCCGCAAGGTAGGTTTTCGTTCTGTAAACCATTCTATTCTTCCTCCTTTTTCAGTGTCGTTTCTTGGTCTTTTGTATAAATGACAATATTGATTTGCCCCTGGATTTTTCCTCGCGCTGATAGAAGCGCTCTTTTCAGAAGGTCATATGACTCAATCCTCGTTAGGCCTGCCCTTGACATGCCTGTCCCCAACAAAGGGATATAGATCGGATAGCCCTGCCCTTGCTTATCGTAGAAATCAATGAGGCGATCGATCGCGGTGACAATGTCTTCCTTAGATGCGTGAGCCCTGTTGTTTTCGTCAAATTCCGAAAGAGCAAGCAGGAAGAAAAAGCTGTCGTTGTCATCATCCATAGAGTAGACCGCGATCGTGCCGATGGGGTAACGCTCACGCGCCGCTAATCCCTGCCCTCCAAGCGATTTCAAAACATTCTTCCTGATTTCCATCGGCGATATGCCCCTCTTCCACATTCGATCAACGAATTTGCCATGGATTGTTTTTACCGAAACCTTGGGCTTGTAGACGTCTGGGTCATCTATCTGAAAATCGAACGCATCGTTGACAGGGACCACGATAATTTTCTTTCCTTTGTTGAATTTCTTGTTGAACGCCATCGACAGAATGTCGCCGACCATCACGCTTACGGTATTTTGGCCGTCGGACCAAAGCGTTTTCGCTTTGCCGCGTTCATGGTTGTCGGATGCGATGACGTACCGAAGCGCCTCGGCTAGGAACCCCTTGCGGTCTTTCTTCGCCAGCCGGCTTAACAACTCACGCTCCTCAGTTGGCACAACGGCCCGCTGGGCGGCCGCCATCAGCTTCGGATGGGCGTTGGCCTTGCGCCGCATGATGTCGCTAGCGGTCTCTTTTGTGACGGAGATGTTCTTGCCCGTTTTGTCTTTGAGGTCAAAAGGGTCAACGAGCAAATCGAAAAGGGCCTGAAGGACATCTGGATCCGTCATTGGTTCCGTTGCGTATTGCTTGATGATTCCGGCGAAACTTGCCAGTACCAATTCCTTCACTTCCTTCTCCTTCCTAACTTTGCCTAACTTTTCCTAACCGTGCCTCAACTCATGTGAATTTTCCCCCTTGGTAATCTAGTGTCGCCACAAAGAGGGCCATCGGCATTTCTGGTCAGCCAGCGCTTTAAGAAATTATAGCATCCGGTAAGCGGCAACGCCCCTCCTCTTAACGTGGTCCATTGAATCAAATTCTTAAAAGGAGGAAAAATCACTATGAGAAAAACGATCATGGATGACGGATTCCAGTCCTACTTGACCGAGGGGGCCGAATTCGTCGGAGAGGAAGGCATCCCCATGATGCTCGACTTCAACAACACCCCGGTCCCCGATGCGCTGGTTAGCTTCGCCAAGTGCAAGAAGGAAAAGAACAAAAGGAAGTACGTCCACTTCTACATCCACGACTATCGGTTCGCCGATGTATTGTCCGCGACGAAGAAGTACGTCGAGCTGCTCCGCTCCTTCGATGGGGTAATCGCCCCGGACCCGACCATCTCAATCGGACAGTCCAAGTGCCTTCAGGCAACCAACGTCTATTTCTCTCGGGCCGTTGGATTTTACCTTCAGCGGAATGGCGTTCCCGTCATCCCGAACATCCGTTGGGGCGAAGAGAGTACATATTCGTTCGCCTTTCTCGGCGTCCCAAAGCATTCGATCGTGGCAATCAGCACCCATGGATGCGTTCATAAGGAAAAGGCGACCGGGAATATCGTTCGGGAAGCATTCAAAAAGGGCCTCCCCGTCATGCTGAAAAGGCTCGAGCCGAGGATCGTCATCGTCCATGGGAAAGCCCCCGAAGACATTTTCGGCCCTTACCTAACGCAAACCCAGTTCGTCCGCTTCCCCAGCGAAACGGAACTCGTTTATGAAGGAGGCGAGAACCATGGGATCTACCTATAAAGGAGGCGCGCCTCACCATCATTCCATCGGCGATAACCTGCCTTCCGTCCAAAGCGCTTACCCCCGCAAGGGCAACCATTTCGGAGACAGCCACAACAAAAGCACCTATACCTATGAGATAATCGCCCACGATCCCATGAAGGAAGCCAAGGACTTCTATGATAAAATAGGATTAGGCGGGCTCTATGTCCGAAAAGGGCCTAACGGCATGGAAATCGTGAAGATGAAGGACGGTTCCCTCATCGTCTATCGGCCCGTGACGTCATCCGACGGCAGCCCAGCCGTCGAGATCAATCTTAAGAAAAGCTCCGACAGCGGCGGCATTAAGAGCCACAAAATCCACTTCGTCGGCAAGAAAGGAAAGAAAAAATGAGCGACACTAGACTTAACGCGGAAGAAAAAGCGCTTCTGAAATCCACCATCGGCAAGGCCCTCGTCAAATACCGGCACGACCCCTTCGCCGTCACCCCATCCTTCACCATGCACGGCGAGGTCTTCTTCGAGGGCCTCATCCTGTCGCTTTGGTGCGACGAACACCCCATAGACTTCTTCGAATCCGGAAAGGAAGGCGTCTCGTCTCTGAGCGTGCGCCAGATCGAGGAGAAGGATGCCGTCTCCGCATTGGAGGGCGTCGAGCAGATCGATTTCCCCGTCGGGCAGAAGGTCAAGGACGTCCTGCTGGTCGAGGAATCGATCCAGGAATTCGTCAATGGCGTGCCCGGCGAAACCTACCGCCTGACCCGCGGCATCGTCTTCGTCCTCGAGGATATCGAGATCGGCTTCGAGAAGGACGTTTGGCTTTCCGTGGAGATATATCCGCACAAAGGGAAGAACGTGGCCGAATCCTTCGATAAGCTCGGCGGCGACCTAAGCGGCTGGCCGAAAGGCTGCATGTCCAAGAACGAGCGGGTCGTCTATAGCTTATCCGACGGCAGAATAGTGTCGACGGAGCGGAACGAGACCGGCGAGGACCCCTGCGCGGATTGAAGCCGGGGACCGAGAACCAAGCAAGGGCCTGAGCCTGACTTCTCCTATCCCCCAAGACGATTTGGGGGATTTTAAATTTGGGCTTAAAGATCCGGATTCAAAAACCTTTCCTTAACTGTCCGCCTTTTTTTCGGTACCCGACCTTCCTTATCCTCGTGGCCCGGTAATAGTAATAGAGCCTCCCCGTCTTCGAGGTCGCGTACTCCCCTTCGTACAGGCATCCGCATTCGGGGCAATGCACCTTCATCGAGAGGCCGTATGTGCCGTCGCTCCTCGCGTTCCCGGAGGCCGAATTGGTCAACGGGCAGAGCTCGGCGGAAATAAGAAAGAGGTTTTTTCGGAAGCCCCTGATATCTTCCATCTCGAAGAGCGGGGGTGGGGATGATAGAATAAAGCCATGGAAAAATATGATGTTTTGATTGTCGGCGCGGGTCTTTCCGGCGCCACGCTCGCAAGGCTTTTGACCGATGCGGGGAAGAAGGTCCTCGTTTTAGAGAAAAGAGACGAAGTCGGCGGTAACGTCCGCACCGATCTCGTGGAGGGGATCCCCGTCCACACCTATGGGCCGCATATCTTCCACACCTCGGATGAGAAAGCCTGGAAGTTCTTCAACAAATACGCGGAAGTATATCCGTACGTGAACACCCCGCTTGCCTTTTATAAAGGCAAGTACTACCACATGCCCTTCAACATGAATACCTTCCATGAGCTTTGGGGCGTCAACACCCCCGAGGAAGCGAAAGCCAAGATCGAGGAAGAAGTCGCCAAAGAAGGGATCAAGGAACCGAAGAACCTCGAAGAAAGGCTATACCGAGAAACAGTGGGGGAGAGACTGCAAACAACTGCCCGCCTCGATCATCAAGAGGCTCCCGCTCCGCTTCGAATACAACAACAATTACTTCAATGACATCTACCAAGGCCAGCCCAAAGGCGGCTATACCCCGTTCATCGAGAACCTCCTGAAGGGAATCGAGGTGAAAACTGGGGTCGATTATCTGAAAGATAAGCTCGCTTGGGACGAGAAAGCGGCGAAAATCGTATACACGGGTCGCTTGGATGAGTATTTCGGCTTCTCCTTGGGCCGCTTGGATTGGCGGTCGCTCCGCTTCGAGGTCGAAACCCTCGATCAGGAAGACTTCCAGCATAACGCGGTCGTCAATTACACCGAGCGTGAGCCGGCTTTCACGAGGATCACCGAGCATAAGCATTTCGATCCCTCCCTCAAGTGCAAGAAGACGGTCATCACCAAGGAATATCCCGATTCCTTCGAAGAAGGGAAGATCCCGTATTACACGATCAACGATGATCGGAACACCGCGCTTTCGGGCGCATACAAGGTGATGGCGAACAAGCAGCCGAACGTCATCTTCCTCGGGAGGCTCGCCGAATATCGTTACTACGATATGGACGACTCGATCCTCCGGGCGATGGAAGTCGCGGAGAGCTTGCTTTAAGCGCGTTGCCCTTCATCGAATTCCCGCGCTTGTTCTATAATAAAAACGCCAATTAGGAGGCATTGAATATGACTGAGAATCTCAGAAAACTCGTTGAAGTCCAGATCAACAAAGAACTCTGGAGCGCTTACCTTTATCTCGACATCGCCCGCTTCTACGCCGCCCACGGCCTCGCGGGCACCCATTCCTGGTTCAAGAAGCAGGCCCATGAGGAAGTCGAGCATGCGGAGAAATTCGCCAACTTCCTCCACGAACTCGGCTTGGACTATCAAGTCCTTCCGATCGCCGGCCCGGAAAAGACTTTCAAGGATTTCCGCGAACCGTTGGTCTTCCAGCTTGAGCATGAGAAAGTCGTCACTTCCTTGATCCATAACCTCATGAAGGTCGCCAAAGAAGAGAACGACTACGCGAGCGAGGAATTCCTCCGTTGGTACGTCTCCGAGCAGGTCGAAGAAGAAGCCAACGCCGCCGAAGCCATCGGCCTCTATGATTTCTACATGGAGAAAGAGGGAATCATGGCCTTCGATCACCGGATGGGCAAAAGATAAGCGATAGCCTAAAAGAAAACGGCTCCCGAATGGGGCCGTTTTTTATTCGTCTTCCGGCGGTGGGGGAAGGGCTTTTTTGTCCGTTTTCTTTTTGAAAAGGTTTTCTTTGATCACCTGCCAGTGCCGTTTGAGGGATTCGATGTTCTCCTCGCTGGTATCCTCGCTTTCTTCTTTCTTCTCGGCGACGCGCTGGGAATGCACCCTTGCCCGTTCCTCGAGATAAATCTCGTCTTTGTCGGTCGGGGCTTCCGGGGCTTCGTATTTGGAAGCGATCTTCGTTGCCGCGAGGTCTACAAACCCCGCTAAACCGCCTTTGAACGTCTTCGCCCCGGCGATCTTATCCGCGTTGGTATCCAGCCTGATCGCCTTGGAGAAGAGGCGGGCATATTTTCGTAGATAGGCGAACACCAAGTGGAGGATGATCTGCAGCGACAAAGTCAGGAAGGAGATGGCCAGAAGCAGAATCTTGAGGTCGCTTCTCCCATATTGGGTCAATTCGATGGTGGAGAACACCAACGTGACCCCATGGACCAAATAAGAGGCCAGTTTCAAATAGAGGCGGGCATCCTTGAACTTTTCTTTCCGCTTATTCCCTTGGCTCACCAGGTAAACGATGAAGGCGGCGAGGGATAAGCCCGCCATAACGGAATAGCCGATCAAATAGAAAAGATGGTCGACGTTTTGATAGATCAGATAGCCATAGTAGCCAAGGAAGACGGCTTGGGCGACGATCGAGGTCACCAGGATGATCCGGTTGGCCCCTTCGATGAAATCATGGCATATGGCGCGGGTCCGTTTTAGAAGCATGGCTTTATTTTCCAAGGAAAGAGGCGTAGGGGGAAGAGCAAAGTTTCCCATAGCCCCCTACGTCACCCCGGCGGGCGTGAAGCAAAGCACGATCACCTATGGCAGCGCGAGACCGTCGCGATCAGCAACACCGAGACCAATATCCCCAGCAGTTAAGAAAAGAGCGCCCGTGAGGAGCGCTCTTTTTGTGAATGGATGAGGATTACTCTTCTTCCTTTTCGGCGTCGACGACTTTGTATTCGCCGGCGAGGAAGTTGCGCATGCTGGATGCGGCATTGACGGCGTTTTCCTTCGCGGGATAGGTCTCGCCCATGACCAAGACCATGCCGTTGTCGCTATGGACCTTGAACTGATAACGGCCTTGCTTATCGCAGCTGACCGTCACATTGCCCGCTTCGGCGCGTTCTTTGATGTTGGCGACGCCGGCGAGCAAGCTGCTCTTGGAGGAGTAGGAGGCGGTGTTGAAGAGCGCTTCGCCGTTCGAGGCGATGAGCTTGCCGACAAAGCCGCCTTCTTCGTTCCTGACCTCAAGTTTGCCGTTGGGGAGCGGGTTGATCTCGGGGAGCTCGACTTTCCATTCCCTGACTTCGGATTCTGACGATCTTCTGGCTCTTATAGAAGCGGAGGGCGCTGTCTAAGGCCTTCTGAGCGCCGGCTTCGTTGTTATAGATTTCGCCGGCGACGACCATACGGGAATCGTTCTCGGTGAAGATGCGGAACTGGGCGAATCCCTTCTTGTCGGTGACGACGCGGTGGGTGCCGACTTCCATGTTCTTCTTGAGGGTCTCGATGCCGCTGAGAGCGCCGCTCTTGGAGGTGTAGGTGTTCGAGACGATGAGGATCTGGCCGTTATTGGCCTTCAGGCGATACTTGAAGTAACCGGCTTCCGGATAAACTTCGTATTTGCCTTCGACGGCGACTTCGTCGACGGGGAGTTCCGCGGGCTTTTCGACCCCGGCCTTCTCCATCGTGTCATCGATCAATTTCTTCGCGCGGCGATAGCTGAGGTCGCTCTGGACGCGGATTGCGACAGGCATGCCGGCGAATTTCTTCGAGTCTTCGGTCTCCACCGGGATCTTGGTTCCTTCATAGTCTTTCGGATCCAAGGCGAGGTTGACCTTGATCTTCTTCCCGGCAAAGCCGAGGAAGACGATGCGGTTGCGGCCGACGTTATAGCCATAGCCGCTGACGGATTCGCGTTCATGGGCGCCATAAGCGCGGACGTATTCCTGGAGTTTCTCGAATTTGGTGCGGGTATCTTCATCGGCTTTCTCAAGACGTTCGCCAATGGAGACGCGTTTGAAGTTACGGAGATCGGAGAGACCGCCTTTGCCTTCTTCGCCTTCTTCGGCCGGCTCTTCTTCGGGCTCTTCTTCGCCTTCTTCGGCCGGCTCTTCTTCCGGCTCGGGTTCGGCAACGGGCTCGGGCTCGGGTTCCGGCTGAGGCTCGGGCTCGGGTTCCGGCTCAGGTTCTTTTTCTTCCTGGACGGGCTCTTCTTCGGGCTCCGGCTCGGGTTCTTTCTCTTCTTCGACCGGTTGTTCTTCGACCGGCTCTTCTTCTTTGACTTCCTCAGGGGCCGCTTCTTCAACGGGCTCTTCTTTGGGTTCTTCCTGAGGCTGTTCTTCTTCCTGAGGCTGTTCTTCCGGTTTCTCTTCTTCGGGCTCCGGCTCGGGTTCTTTCTCTTCTTCGGATGGCTCTTCCGCGACGACGGGTTCTTCCTGCTTTTCTTCAACAGGTTCTTCTTCCTTGGCAGGTTCTTCTTCCTTCGCGGGTTCTTCTTCCTTGGCAGGTTCTTCTTCCTTCGCGGGCTCTTCTTCCTTCGGCTCGGCCTTCTTGCCGGCGAATGCCTTGAAGAAGCCGATCAAGCTTCCGAAGAAGAAAGCGATAAGGATGAAGAGGACGGCGCCGCCGAGGACGGCCCACTGGGCGATCTCAAGGTTGAAGTTGCCGCCGATGACATCGACGAGCAAGCAAACGAGGTAGCTGACCCAAGCAAGTTCGACAAAGCAGAGGATGCTGTCCAAGATGC
>CADCLZ010000107.1 GCA_902802365.1 uncultured Erysipelotrichaceae bacterium
TTCCCGAGATCAACGAATGGGGAAGATACATACATTCCAAGGGAAAGATGCTGCTGCACCACGCCTGCGGGCACCTGAGGGATCTGCTTCCGCTCATCGCGGGATCGGAGATCGACGTCCTTGAATCGGTCTCCCCGCCGCCGACCGGCAACATCGACATCGACGGGACGGCGGATATCCTGCCGGAGCGTATCGCGATAATCGGCGGAATCGAACCGACGTTCTTCAAAAACTGCACGATGGAGGAGCTTTATCGCCGCGTCCGCTTCCTGTTCGGCACGATGAAGGGACGGCGGTATGTGCTCGCCAACAGCGACAGCTGCCCTCCCGGCGTCAGCTATGAGAAATTCCTCCTCGTCAGCCGGACAGTAAGAGAATACAGGTGAGACAATATATCCCGGGAATCATATTCGCATAAGCGTCATGCAGGACAAAGGAGCCGACAAATGAGCGACAGATGGATATGGCTGCCAAAAAGCCTTTACCCCGACAACCAGAATACGAGATTCAACGCGCTTTCGGGAGGACCGGAAGATACCTTCGCCGTCGCGGCTTTCAGAAAGGAATACCGCTTTGACAAAAAAGCCGCCTCCGTCAGGCTGAGATTCAGCGGTGACACCCTCTTCCGCCTGTGGTGCGGCGATGAGTTCATCGCGTCGGGCCCTCCGGCCGTCGGCGGCGATTTCATCGCCCCCTCTTTGCTCAAGCGCTTCAACGAAAAAGCCGAGAAGGCCGGAAGCAAAGGAAGGCTCTATGAAGGCTATGGTCTGACCGAGACGGTCACCGTTTTGTCGGTCAATACCTTATCCGCCCATAAAGAGGGCACCGTCGGCCGCTGCATCGCCGGCGTCAAAGCGGTCGTCCTCGATGAGGAAAACAATGTTTTGCCGCCCAACCAAGAAGGCGAACTGGCCATCGCCGGCGATACGCTGATGAATGGCTACCTCGGCGGGAACAATCCCTTCATCGAAATCAATGGGGAACGCTACGTCAAATCGGGCGACATCGGGAAAATCGACGAAGAAGGCTACCTCACCTTCGTCTCGCGCAAGAAACGGATGATTAAGAAGAAGGGCTTCAACATCTATCCGCTGCGCATCGAGAAGCGCATCTGCTCGATTCCCGGCGTCGATGAATGCGCCTATTTCGCCAGACGCGAGAAAGAGCATGAGGCGACCTATCTCTATTTGGTCGTGCATGAGCAAGGGGAAAAAGACGCGATTCTTTCCAAAAGCCAGCAGATCCTGAAAAACGAATTCTTCGATTACGAATACCCAGAGCACCTCGAGATCCGTCCCGATCTGCCGAAAACCAACGTCGGGAAAATCGATTACAAAGTCCTCGAGAACGAAAAATAAGCGCCTTTTGCGGGAGAATCGCCGCTTTTTGCGGCTTTTTCTTTTCCTTTTTTCCTCGATAACTGCTCACTTCTCTAAATTCGAGAATGAAAACGAAAACAAAACACGTATAATGCCCGTGGCATTAATGCTAAGGAGACATTCCAGTATGAACAAAATCAAAATCCTGCTCGATTCCACTTGCGATTTAAGCGATGAGCTTCGGGCCAAATACGACCTTGACTATTTCCACATGGGGCTGACGATCGACGACAAGAACCATGACGCCGACCTCTCCTGGAGGGAATATAGCCAAAAAGACTTCTATGACATGATGCGCGGCGGCAAGCGCATCTACACCGTCCAAGTCCAAGACCATGTCTTCGAAGAAACCTTCAAGAAATTGGTCGAAGAGGGCTATGACGTCTTGTACATCGGCTGCTCTTCCGCGCTTTCCGGCTCGGTCAGAAGCGGCCTCAACGTCGCCAACAAGGTGATGGCGGAGAACAAACTCGCCCACATCCGCGTCGTCGATCCGCTCAACGCCGGCATGGGCCAAGGCTTAATCGGCATCCGCGCCGCCGAGCTCCGTGCCGAAGGCAAGAGCCTCGATGAAATCGCCGATTACCTTGACCAAGTCAAACTCCATTACAACCAGTGGGCGACCGTCGGTTCCCTCACCTATTTGAAGAACGCCGGCCGCGTCAAGGCCAGCGCCGCCTTCTTCGGCAACATCTTCGGCGTGAAGCCGATCTTGATCTCCGATGCCAAAGGCATGAACTTCGCGATCAAGAAAGTCCGCGGCCGTCAGGCTTCCTTGCAGGAGATCGCCGATAACGTCGAACGGACGATCCTCGATCCCGAAAAGCATTACATCGCGATCTGCCACGCCGACTGCGAAGAAGACGCCAAAGCGCTTCAGAAACTCATCGAAGCCAAAGTCAAATGCAAAGGCTTCCTCTTCGGCAAGCTCGGCCCGATCCTTGGCGCCTCCTGCGGCCCGGATACCATCGGTGTTTGGTTCTATGGTCAAGAAGTGACCATCAAAGGGGAATAATTCATGGACTCCAAAGTAATCAATGGGGCCCTATTCCAGACTTTATTGCGGGCCGGCTTCCAGAATCTTGCCGTCCACGCTCAACAAATAAACGACTTGAATGTCTTCCCAGTTCCCGATGGCGACACCGGGACGAACATGAAGATGACGATGAACGGCGGTTTGGATGCGCTGAATCCCAGCGATTCCATTGAAGAAACCGCCCGTGATTTCGCGCGTGGGACCTTGTTCTCCGCCCGCGGAAACTCTGGCGTTTTGACCAGCCGTTATTTCAAAGGATTGGCCGATGGCTTGCTCGGTTTGGAGGAAGCCACGGTCGTCAGTTTCGCCCAAGCGATGGTTCGCGGATACGAAACGGCCTATAAGGCCGCGGAGACCCCGGCCGAGGGCACGATCCTGACCGTCGCCCGCGAGGGCATCGATAACGTGATCCCGAACATCAACCCGGGGGAGACCACCTTCGTCTCCTTCTTCTCGATGGTCGTCGAAGCGATGAGGCTATCCCTCGATAACACCCCGAACCTGCTTCC
>CADCLZ010000108.1 GCA_902802365.1 uncultured Erysipelotrichaceae bacterium
CCTCGCCCTCGGCTGGGCGGATCCCTATATCCCGCGCGAGTCCTGCCAGATCACCTTGAAGCCGTTCCAAGACGAACATGAGTTGGTCCTCCTCACCCCGAATTGGAACAAGGACGATTCGGCCTTCGACGAATATCTCCTATTGGAGTTTTATACCCCGACCGGCCTCAATAAGTTCGATTCCGACCATCAATATCGGAACGCCTATCCCCAAGGCCCGAAGGTCGCAGGCATCCGCCTTTGGCATATCGATGCCAGGCTTTCTAGATATCTTGGCAAACAAGGAGGCGTCGACCGCTTCGACACCGCCAAGCACACCGATCCCGAAGATGGCGGAGTCGGCCTGATGGCTTCGAACACCTATTTCAAGGAAGCCGAGGACCCAAGCTGCAGCTACCTCAGCATGCTCGGGGCGTCTTATTACGACTTCGACCTCTTGCACATGATTTGGCATGACGCCCAGGCCGGGGCCCATGCAAACCCGGAGGATGAGATCACCTACAAGATCGGCGCGGACAAGATGCTCAACGCCAACGCCCTCTTCCAAGATGGCGCCAGCTTCGATCAAGCCACCTACCGCCGCCAGTTCGCAAAAGGCGATAAGCTCGACGAAGGGACGACCTTGGGTTGGTCGTTCTCCGTTTCGATCGAGGGCAGCGGCGAAGCCGCCAGAGCCCATCTCACCCTTACCAAAGCCTGATCAGAAGCTTCAAGCATCCTTTTTCAAAAAAATGGTGGGGCTTTGCCCCACCTTTTATTTCCTGTGGCGTTTTGCCCCCGAATTCCGTTAAACTAAACGACAAGTTTTTCAACAAAGCGCACTCGGTGCGACAAACCGCAGGAACCGCGGGTTTTGCCATAAAGCGAAGAAGGAGGGAAACGATGGTCGAATTGCATCTGCATCTGACAGGGGCGATGGCTCCTAGAACCTGCTACGAACTCTATAAAGAGCAAGGCCTTCCCCTCCCCGCGGAGAAGTTTGAGGATTTCGAGAAGCTCCTCTTCGTCGACCCCAACGCCAAAGACCTCGGCGAGGTCTTGAAGGTCTTCGATTATATCTGCCGCCCGTTGCAAAGGCTCGATGCCTTGAAACGCATCGCCTATGAAGAGGTCCTCGCCTTAAACGCCCAGCATCTGGAATACGCGGAAATCCGCTTTGCCCCGGCCAAAAGCTGCGAGCAGGGCCTCACCCAGGACCAGGTCATGGACGCCGTCCTCGAAGGGATCGGCAAAGGTTTGACCGAATGCCCGGGGATCAAGATCGGCGTGTTGCTTTGCCTGATGCGCGGCATGAGCGAAGAAGCCAACCAAAAGACGCTCGACATCGCCTTGAAGCGCAAAGGCACGATCGTCTGCGGCCTCGATTTGGCCGGCGATGAAGGCCGCTATGGCCTTGCCCCCTATGCCCACTTCTTCGACGTCGCCAGGGAGAACAAGATCCCCTTCACCATCCACGCCGGCGAAGTCGATCGGCCGGAGAATCTGCGCCTGGCGATGGAGCTGGGGGCTTCTAGATTAGGCCACGCAACCTGCATGATCCGCTATCCGGATCTCATGGAGCAGGCCAGGGACAAGAGGATCATGGTCGAATGCTGCCTGACCTCGAACTTCGGCACCAAAGGCATCCCCTCTTTGGCGGAGCATCCGATCCGGAAGTTCTATGACTACGGGATCCCCGTTTGCCTGAACACCGACGACCCGACCTTGTTCATGACCTCGATTAAGCGCGAGAAGGATATGGCAAAGGAGCTGTTCCGCTTCAGCGACCAGGAGCTTTCGATCATGGGCCATGAGGCCTATGGCTACCGTTTCCTTCGTTAAAGCGCTTTCTCAAAGCGAAAAATAGCCCAAAGAGTAGGATTAATAGAAATTAGGAGAGAACCATGAAAGAACTCGTGATGTCCGAAAAGCAGATCGTCGAAGCTTGCGCCCGCATCGGCAAAGAGCTGACCGAGCGATTGAAGGACGAAGAGAAATTCCCGTTGTTCATCTGCGTGATGAAAGGGGCGCTTTATTTCATGGCCGAGCTCCGGAAGCATTGCGACTTCCCGTCTTTGGATAGCTTCATCCAAGTGACCAGCTACCAAGGCACCCACACCACCGGCCACGTCGTGCTGAGCTATGCCCCGAAAGTCGATTTGGAAGGCCGCACGGTCGTCTTGGTCGAAGACGTCGTCGACACCGGGCTTTCGATGGAATTCTTGGTCAATCACTTCAAAACCAAAGGGAACGCGAAGCAGGTCTTGATCTGCGCGCTCTTCGATAAAAAGCCCGCCCGCAAGGTGCCGGTCGAGGTCGACTATGTCGGCATGACCTTGGAAGAGAACAAATTCCTCTTGGGGTTCGGCCTCGATTACAACGGCTTGGGCCGCAACGTCCCCTACGTCTACGTCCCCACCCCCGAGGAAATCGCCCAAATGGACAAACAAATCGCCCTCCGCGGCGAGCATCTTGACGAATAAGACCGGCCTTTGCGCCGGTTTTTGCTAACAAAGAACATTGATAAGGAGGAAATAGACATGAACAAAATCAAAGGGGAAGGACTTACCTTCGACGACGTTCTCTTGATTCCGCATTATAGCGAAGTCACCCCGCGCGAGGTCGCCCTCGATTGCCGCCTCACGAAGAAGATCGTCTTGCACGCGCCCCTGCTCTCCGCGGCGATGGATACCGTCACCGAGGAGAATATGGCGGTCGCCCTCGCCTTAGAAGGCGGGATTGGCATCATCCATAAGAACCTCACGGTCAAAGAGCAGGCCAAGATGGTCAAGGCGGTCAAAGAGGCCGCGATCGACCGCAAACAGTATCCGAACGCCCTTCTCGATGGAGATGGCCGCTTGATGGTCGGCGCCTCCTTGGGGATCACCAAAGACATTGAGGAACGCGCCA
>CADCLZ010000109.1 GCA_902802365.1 uncultured Erysipelotrichaceae bacterium
CGGAAGCCATCGACCCCCAAATCGAGGTAATGGGTGAGGATTTTGAAGTATTCCTCGCGTAAAGCGGGATTCGACCAGTTCACATCCGGCATCTTCTTCGAGAAGAGATGGAGATAGAACTCATCGGTCCCGGGGATCCTGCTCCAGGCGCTTTCGTCGAAGAAGGATTTCCGGTTGTTGGGAGGGAGCAGTTTCCGCCCGGCTTTCTTGCCTTTTCGGATAAGATAATAATCGCGTTCGGGCGAATTTGGGTCTTTCAGGGCTTTCTGGAACCAGGGGTGCTCATCGGAGGTATGGTTCAGCTGCATGTCGAGCAGCACGCGGAGGCCGCGTTTATGGGCTTCCTCCAGCAAGGTGAGGAGGTCTTTGTTCGTCCCGAACAATGGGTTGATTTTGTAATAGTCGCGGACATCGTATCCGCCATCGTCCATCGGCGAATCGAAAAGCGGGCCGATCCAGAGGATGCTGACGCCAAGGTCCTTGAGGTAATCCAAGCGGGAGATGATCCCGGGAAGATCGCCGACGCCATTGCCATCGCTATCCTGGAACGCGGAAGGGTAAATGATGTAGCCGACGCCATCGCGCCACCATTTCTTCCCAAAACTCATGAAAAAGATCTCCTTTTCGCGTCTTTTGTGCTCTATGCATAATTGTAGCACTTTGCGGAAAATATCAAGGGCAAACGTTCAAAAAAGCGTATGCATTTTGCTTTGCAATTTTCGATTTCGCGATACAATGCGCCCTATGAAGTTCCTTCGCACTGTTTGGGGATTGATGAAAGGCTCCCGCGGCCTCTATCTTTTCTCGATGCTCATCCAAGTGCTGATGGTCGGCTCGACGATCTTCACCAGCTTCCTAAGCAAAGTATTGACCGACGCCCTCACGGCGACAGGGAATGGCGCCCCATTTGTCCCCGATTCGATCCTCGAGGATTGGGCGACGGAGATCATCACCTTCGGGAAGGGGCCGGAATTCCTTTTGGCGAATATGTGGATCCTCCCGATCGCCTTATTGGTCTCCGGCGTCTTGGCCGCCTTCTTCTCGATGAGCAGGGTCTATGTGCGCGTGAAGGCCTCCGCCTCGATCAATAAGCATATGCAGATGGAGCTCTTCACCCATCTCGAGCGCCTCCCCTATCCTTTCTATAAGAATCATAAGCCCGGCGACCTCCTCCAGACCTGCACCCGCGACCTCGACGTCTTACGGCGCTTCTTGATGATGGAGGTCGGGAACATCAACTACACGATCTGGATGGTCGGGATCTGCTTCGCGGTCCTGCTTTCGATCAACGTCAATTACACCTTGGTCTGCCTGACCCCATTCCCGTTCATGTTCGTTTATAGCTTCCTGCTGATCAAAAAGGTCAGGAGGCTCTACCGCGAAAACGATGATTCCGAAGGCAAGATGACCGACAAGATCTCGGAGAACCTCAACGCGGTGCGCGTCGTCAAAGCCTACCACGCGGAGATGATGGAGATCGAAGCGTTTGAGAAGCGGCTATCCGATTACCGCGTCACCTTCGTCAGATGGCGCAAATTCAGCTCCTTCTTCTTCGGCTCCACCGACATCTTCGTCTTCGGCGCGAAGGCCTTGTCTTTGATCTATGGCGTTTATCTTCTTTATACCGGTCAGATCAGCGGCGGCACCTTGGTGGTCGGCATCAGCTTCGTCAACATGATGGTCTGGCCGATCCGCGGCGTCGCGATGAACCTCTCCAACCTCGGCCAGGTCCTCGCCTCCGTCGACCGCATCAACTTGATCCTCGACCTCGAACTCGAGGATATCGATAGCGGAGCGACCCCGGAGATCCGCGGCAACCTCCACTTCGACCACGTGAGCTTTGGCTATCCCGATGGGCAAGGCTATTTCCTCCAGGACATCAGCTTCGACCTCCCGGCGGGCAAAACCCTCGCCATCATGGGGAAGACCGGCTCGGGCAAATCAACCCTCACCGGGCTATTGACCCGTCTTTACGACTACCAAGAAGGCTCGATCACCCTCGACGGGGTCGAGCTCAAAGACATCCAGAAACGCCACCTCCGCCATAACGTCGTTCCTGTGCTCCAAGACCCGTTCTTATTCTCGAAGAGCATCGAAGCCAACATTCTCCTTGGCGGCGGCAAAGCGGTGAAGGAAGAGATCGAAGAAGCGGCGCGGATCGCCTCGATCGACCAAACGATCCAAAGCTTCCCAAAAGGCTATGAGACGCCGGTCGGCGAAAAAGGCGTGACGCTTTCGGGCGGGCAAAAGCAACGGGTCGCGATCGCCCGCACGATCGTGAGCAAGCCGCCGGTTTTGATCTTCGACGATTCGCTGAGCGCCGTCGACACGAAGACCGATTTGGAGATCAGAAGCAAACTCCGCGCATTGGAGAAGAAAGCCACCACCATCCTCGTCACCCATAGGGTGATGAGCGCCAAAGACGCCGATTTGATCCTCGTGCTCGACCGCGGCAAAGTCGCCGAGCTCGGCACCCATGAGGAGCTAATCGCCAAGCCTGGGCTATACCAGGAGATTTGCCGCATCCAGAGCATGATCGAATCATAAGGGGAAACGATGCCGCCAAGAGGAAGAAGCAACAGCTTCGAAGAGGAAAAGCTCCCCGATAAACTGAATCTCGGGGTCTGGGTCAGAATCGGCCGCTACGCCATAAGGCATTGGCCTTTCCTAATGCTTTCCGCCCTCTTCATGGTCTTCACCACTTTCTACGATTCCGCCTTCGTGCCCGGGATGAACAAAGCCGCCCTCGAAGCCGCCTCCACGATCCCGCTTCTTCGCGAAGCCGGGACCCTCCCGGCCTCCAGCTGGGATCTGATGCTCGACGTGAGCCTTTTAGGCTTCCGCCTCCAGATGAGTTATCTCGCCTATACGATCGTCTTCGC
>CADCLZ010000110.1 GCA_902802365.1 uncultured Erysipelotrichaceae bacterium
TCTCCTATTCCCGTATCTCCTCTAGATCTTGCAGATACCACCTGTCTGTTACAGTCTGCTTCTACAGAAATACCATCATCGTAATCGGCTTTCATACCATACCAAACATCAAATGCTACATTATTACCTACTGCATTAACTGTTGTACCATTCTTAAAGGTACAACTACCAAAGTTATTAGATACTACATACTGGATACGCTCATCACCGATGCAATCTACGTTATCCAGAGTTAAGTCACTATAGTTCTGAACAAGCATCTTAATCTTGGTATTATCTTCCGGAGCTTTAAGAGCGAACCGAACACTTTGGTTTATGCAAAAACCTTAGGAAACATCGAACCTCCTTTAAAAGAGGTCTGCGTTTTGAAGAACGGTGATAATTACCCGGTCAACTGGGAGGATTTCAAAGTCACCCCGATCGATAAATACGCCAAGAAGACCGACAACAAGCTTTCCAAGAAGAATCCGATCGTCACCGTCCACCAGAATTTCGGCGCGTTGGTCGACGATTCCGTTAAGAGCCTCCCATTGCCTGAAAAACCGGTGGAAGAGGAAAGCAAAGAAGAAAGCGCGGACGTCCAAAACCTTGTCGCCGAAAGCAAAGAGCCGACCGAGAAGTTCGAGCAAATCTCCATCTTCGATGACGATTTCGAATAACTAAATCCTATTACTTTGTAATAGAAGTATTATTTATAGTTAGAAATTAGTAGTTTTAAAGTAGTTTAATTTCTTGTCCATTATTAACAAACATCAGGTGGCGCCTCCCGCGGCGTTTTCCATTGAAAAACATTTGATGGCCAATCGATTCCGTTTTCTTTGTTTTAGGGATGCGCTATCATATAAATATGATAAAAAGGAAGATTCCGTTCGCTCATGCCAAGAGCATCTACGATGTGGATCCTTCTTTCTTCCAAAAACTCGGCGTCAAGGTCGTTTTAACCGATTTGGACAACACCTTGGACTCCGTGCATACGAAGACCCCATCCGATCGCGCCAAAGCCCTCGCCGAAACCCTGAAAGCCGCCGGCATCCGCCTCATCATCGTGAGCAACAATACCGGCAAACGCGTTCAGGAATATGCCAAGGAGCTAGGCGTCGAGTCCGCCTGTTGGATGCTTAAGCCTTTCAGCTTCCGAATCAGGAAATTCCTGAAAAAGCAGGGGATCGCCAAAGAAGAAGTCATTCTGATCGGCGATCAGATCCTCACCGACGTCATGGCCGGCAATGGGGCGAAGATCAAAACGCTCCTATGCGACCCGCTGGTCAAAGAAGACCCGCCCTGGACGAGGTTCAACCGTTTCTTCGAGCGGCCAATACGAAGAAAGCAGGACGAAAGGCATTTGGTCAAGGAATGGGAGGAAATGATATGAGCAAACTCAATGTCGTGCGCCGTTGCTATTCTTGCGGCACGATTCTCCAAGGCGACGACCCGAGCCAACCCGGTTACTTGGACAAGAACTTTTTGGAATCCTCCCAGAACAACGTCCTTTTCTGCGATAAATGCTGGAATGAGCAGCGTTACAATATCGCCCCGCGCAAAGCGGCTGCCGACCCCGATTTCATCACGATGATGAAAGACGCCCAGGCGAGCGATGCCATGATTGTCTATGTCGTCGACCTCTTCTCGTTCGAATCCAGCTTCATCGACGAGATCAACGAAACCATCCATGGTTTGAAGATCCTCGTCATCGGCAATAAGCGCGATCTTCTTCCGCCGAAAGTGCCCGATGAAGAACTGCGCGTCTACGTCGCGCATCGTTTCCGCGTGGCTGCGCTCAACGTGCAAAAGGAAGACGTCTTCCTGATGTCCACCCTTTCTTCGCAATCCGATATCGAGGAAATCGCCACCGAAATCAAAAGGCGCAGGCAAGGCCATGATGTTTACATCATCGGCGCCGTTGGCGCGGGCAAATCCCGCTTCTTGGCCTCGTTCCTCCGCGATTTCCAGAATCCCTCGAACCACCCGATCCAGTGGGCCAATTACCCGGCTACAAAACTGCGCGTGATGCAGATCCCGCTCGATAACTCCTCGATGATCTATGACACTCCGGGGACTTCGGTCGAGAACTCTTTGGCCAGCAAACTTACCAACGAAGATAGCCTCGCGGTTTTGCCGCGCGAGAAAGTGAATCCTCGCGGCCTGCTTTTGGCACCGAAAGAATCCTTATTTATCGGCGGCGTCGTCCGCATCGATCTATTGGAGGCGAAGAAAGTCAACGCACTTAAGGCGTATTTCGCGCCCGGGGTCACGCTCAAGAAGGCGCACGGGAATGTCGAGAATATCTTCCTCAAGACCATCGTGAGCAAGTTCGTGAAGCCGACGCTTCCCAACCTTAAGGGTCTGCCTGATTTCGATGTCTTCGACCTTGACGTGGAAGAGACCGGAAGCCGTGACATCGGCATCCAGGGGCTCGGTTGGATCAACTTCATCGGCGATGGCCAGAAGTTCCGCATCTATTTGCCCAAAGGCATCTCATGCTATACCTCGAGGGCGAAGATCAAATAAGCACCGACATGGAGAATATCATCATCTACGGCGGGTCCTTCGACCCCATCCATAACGGGCATCTGAGAATGGCGCAAGCCGCCAGCTTATCGTTTAACGCCGACGTCATTTTCGTGCCGGCAAAATCCCCGAGATGGAAGAAGCCGGACAGCTCGATCAAAGATCGCCTCGCGATGCTTCGCACCGCAATCCGCTTCGAGGGTTCCTCGAGCTTTTCCATCAGCCTCTTTGAGGTGAATTCGAAAGCCGAGGTCAATTACACGATCGACACGGTTCAATACTTCAAGAAGCGGTTCCCGAAGGCGAGGCTCTATTTCCTTTTGGGCGCCGATTCGGTCGAAACCTTCCCGAAGTGGAAGGACGCT
>CADCLZ010000111.1 GCA_902802365.1 uncultured Erysipelotrichaceae bacterium
CTCCGCGATTACCTTTTCTATATGGATTCCTCCAATGCTAGAAGGCTTGCTTGGCTCGTCCACGATCCCAAAGGGATCTCGAAGCCTGTTTTCGCCTATTCGCCCACCATCGATGAGATCGAGGATCCCTGGTATAGCGGCCGTTATGAATTGGTGGTCCAGCAGCTTGTTCGCTGCGTGAACGATATCCTCGACCACATCTGAACAACAAAACGCGCCTGGGCGTTGAATATGCTTTGCGCGCCTGCATTGCCCGTGCTTAAATAATATTTAAGAAGCCGTTTCCTGCATACGAAAGGATTTAATCTATGAAAATTTGCATCTCGGCCGAATCGACGATCGATTTGCCGAAGGAATTACTGAAGGAGTGGGACATCCGCACCCTTCCCTTCACCCTGCTCATGGGAGAAGAGCACGCCTTAGACGGCGAGGTCGGCTCGGCGGCGCTTTTCGCTTACACCGAGAAAACCGGCCAGCTCCCGAAGACCTCCGCGGTCAATCGCTTCCAATATGAGGAGCACTTCAAGAAGCTCCGCGCGGAATATGACGCCATCGTCCATATCGCTTTGAGCTCGAAGATCAGCTCCGCTTGCGAAAACGCCAAAGCGGTGGCGGAGGAGATGGAAGGGGTCTATGTCGTCGACTCCCTTTCGCTTTCCACCGGCATCGCCTTAGAGGCGATCTACGCCAGGAAGCTCGCCAATGCCGGCAAGTCTCCGGAAGAGATCGTCAAACTCGTCGAGGAGAGGATCCCGTTCAATCAGACCTCCTTCTCGCTCGAATCCGTCAACTATCTCTATAAGGGCGGTCGCTGCTCGATGCTCCAGATGCTTGGCGCCAACCTGCTCGGCCTAAAGCCCGAGATTTTCGTCAAAGACGGCGCGATGATCGCCGGCAAGAAGTACCGCGGTCCGATGAAGAAGGTCGTCATGGCTTATGTCGAAGATACCTTGGAGATGTTCCCCAACATCGATCCCGAACAGGTGTTCATCACCTATAGCACCGCGCCCGACGATGTGGTGGAAGCGGTCAAAAAGCGGCTCGTCGAAGCCGGCTTCAAGCGCATCGACTCCACGCGCGCAGGCGGCACGATCAGCTGTCACTGCGGCCCGCATTGCCTCGGCATCCTTTATATGAACGATGGGCCACACCCCGTGGAGGGAAAATGAGAAGTAAGAAGCTGTTCCTCGGCCTTGGAAGCGCGCTGGTCGGCTTAGCGGTCTCCGCTTGCTCCGGCGCCGCGCCCGAAAAGGCCGCCTATATCACCGAGCTCAATATCTTCCAAAACAAAGAGAGCGTCCGTCTGATGCAGGTCACCGACATCCATTGGCACGCCGGGACCGATATGGTCGAGCAGGTCAATTACCTCAACAAACTCGTCGAGCTCGTCAATCCGGATATCATCGTTTCCACCGGCGACAATTTCCTCGGCGGCAACATGGATGACATCAATACGCTTTTCGGTTGGTTCAATTCGCTTAAAAAAGCCGATGGCACCCCGATTTATTGGACCTCGACTTGGGGCAATCACGATCGCTCGGGGATCTATAACCCCGATTATCTGAGCGATTTGCTGCTTGGCTCCTCGAAGCATCATTCCTACACCTATGGGAACGAATATGAGTCCTATGGGCTTTATAAGGACCCCCGGGACGACGTCCATGGCCGCGGCAACTCGGTGATCAACTTGACCGATGGGACGAAGACGATCTGGCAGCTTTACTGCGTGGACTCCAACTCCGATTGGTACAACGGCTCCTATTACGATTATGACTGCATCCACGAGGATGAGGTCGAATGGTTCAAGGAGGTCGCCAAGTACACCAGGGAGAAAGAAGGGCGGCCTTCGATCCCGTCGATCCTTTATGAACACATCCCGCTTTTCCAAGTCGGCTACGCCTATAAGGAAGTCAAGGACAACGCCCTCGATAAGGTGACTTATTCCTGGGGCGAGGTCCGCGAATCCCCGAATGACGGCGACTTCGCCAAAGCCTGGGACAATTATGGCATCTATTCCGGCTACAAAGACACCGGTATGTTCCAGGCCGCCAAGGAAAACGGCGTCCAGGGCATCTTCTGCGGCCATGACCATATCAACGACTTCTACGCCCAGTATGACGGGGTGTATATCGGCTATGGCCAGAAGACCGGCAATCAGCTCTATTACAACACCAACTGCATCGGGGCCAAGTACATCGACCTCCATAAGAACACTCCGGTGTTCGATGGCAGGATGGGCTACGATATGCACGTTCAATTGCTCGATTATGCGGGGAATCAGTCCCTCGATCAGGAGGTGCCCGCATGAAAATGCTCCGTCTTCGCACGATCTATAAGATCCTGTTCCTGATCTTCGTCTGCTTCGTCGCCGCGAATTTCCAGCGCTTCGTCGCCTTCCTCATCCAAGACGTCGGAACCTTCCATGACGACACTTCGGGCTTTGGCCTCCTCGCCACCTATTTCCCGTATTACATCTGGAACGCGATCAACGTCTATCTGATCTACGTCCTTTATCTCATCCTTTATCCCCATAGCTACGAAGGCAAGAAGAAGATGCTCAAGGTCAACGGCATCATCTTGGCCGCCCTCGGCTTCTTGCTGAGCCTATTGATCGTCATCAAGTGGATCAGCGGGGAATATCCGCGCGCCGTGATGCGGAGCGCTACCTTCCTCTATCCGCTCGACGTGATGGTCTGGGGCGTCATCATCGCCTTCTTCGGCGGCTTCCTCTTCTTCTTTGGCAAGGACTATTACAAAGAGAACGAAGGCGAGGTCTTCTATCCTTTGGACCCGATCCCGTTCTGGCAGCGCGGCCTCCA
>CADCLZ010000112.1:0-2811 GCA_902802365.1 uncultured Erysipelotrichaceae bacterium
TAGGGATAAGATCTCTTTGCGGATCCCCTGCCCTTCATTGCCCAAAAGCAAAACGATTTTCTCTTGCCCCAAAGCGAAGTCGGTCAAGGAAGTCGCTTTCTCTAACGCGGTGCCGAGCAAAAGATAGCCCTGCTCTTTCTTTTCCTTTAGGAAAGATTGCCCATCGACGTTGAAGGCGACGTTGAGTTCGAAGATCGCCCCTTGACCCGCCATCAAAGCCTTCCAGTTATAGGGATCGGCGCATTTTTTGGACAAAACGACATCCAAAAAGCCAAAGGCCAACGCGGTGCGAAGCAAGGTGCCGACGTTGCCGGGGTCTTGGACTTCATCGAGATATAAAACCCTTCTCCGATCGATGGGACGAGCTTCTTTTTTATGGCAAAGGCAAACGATGCCTTCGGGGTTTTTGGTGAGGGAAAGCTTCTCGATGATCTCGGGGGTGACGAGGTAAAAAGGCGCGCCGGCGGCATCGATTTCCTTCAAGGCGAAGACCTTCTCCACCATCTGATTCTTAAGCGCCATCTCAGCGTTATGAAAGCCTTCGACGAGGAATTTCTCCCCGCCTTTTAAATAGGATGCGGCGTCTTTGACGATCTCATTCTTCCGGCTGGTCAGGGTGATAGCCATATTCTTTCCTCAATAGGACCTTCCTTAATCTAGGGTAGTTCGGGCAAAAGCGCAAGCACAGGGCATGGAACTTCTCCCCATGGTCGAAATGGAAATGATGGGCGAGCTCATGGACGATGACGGAGTCGAGGACGGAGACGTCATAATGGACGAGCTCAAGGGCCAAACAGATCCGATGGGTGGTCTTCGAGTTGCTCCCGAAGCGCGAACGCATCGAGCGGATCGAAAGGCGGTATGGGGGCTCCACCCCCATCAATCCTTCATAGTGGCGGAGGCGTTCCAAGAAGATGGGCTTGGCTTCCTTTAGAAGGAACTTCTTCCTTGCCGTTTCATCGGGGAATGCGCCTTCCTTCTTCTCGCCGAAGACATAGACCCAGCCTTCCCCATAGGGCAGGCGATAGACATCGTCGCGACGGAGCAGAAGCTTCGGGAGGTATCGCTTCACCATATTATCGACGGAAGCTAGGCTCGTCAGGTAAGGCGCGGAGACCTTCAAGGTATCGATTTCTTTGCCAAAGCTCAGGGTGATCCGCCGCATCCCCCGGCGGAAACAAATCAAGCAAGGATACTCCTTACCGTTATAGGAATAGATCCGCTCCACCTGCCTTTTCATTGGTTTTAGTTTACCCTTTTACGCTTAAAGCGTACACTTCCATTGTATGAAAAAGATCCTCGTTAGCGCTTGCCTATTGGGCGAGCCATGTCGATATGACGGGCAAAGCAAGCCCGTGGAGGTCATCGAAGAGCTCCGCAAGAAGTTCGACCTCGTCCCCTTCTGCCCCGAAGTGGAAGGCGGTTTGAAGACCCCCAGGCTCCCGGCCGAACGGCGCGGGAACTACATCAAGCGCCAAGACGGCGTCAACCTGACCAAGAATTATGAGCTTGGAGCCGAGAAGGCCTTAAACCTCTGCAAGTTCCTGGCGATTGAAGTCGCGATCCTCAAGGAGAATAGCCCCTCCTGCGGCGTCCATCAGATCCACAGCGGCTTTTTCGATGGGCGCTTGAAGGAAGGGAAAGGCCTCACCACCGCCCTTTTGGAGAAAAACGGCATCAAAGTCTATTCCGAGCATGAGGTCTTGGACTTCCTCGCCGCGCTCAACCGCGAGGAAGAAGCCAAACGCGAAGCCTATCTGGCCCGCGAGGAGAAAAAGCAGCAAGCCCTGGAAGAAAGAAAGGCGAAAGCCGCCGAGGAATTCAAGAAACAGCCGCGGGAGCACCGCCCCTATCCCAAGAAGAAAGAAGGCGGTTTCCAAAAAGACGGGAAACGTTCCTTCAAGAAACCGTTTGGCAAGAGCCAGAAAGGCCGTCCCTTCAAGAAGAAATCAGCGGAATAAATCCGAATGGCTCCCGGTTCTAACCATGAAAAGCTCCTCTGCTTCCTTCGTTAGATCTTTGTCGATCCGCATCGCGATGTTCGTCGTAGCCATCTTGTAACCTCATCACGATTTCCTGCAAGGCAATTATTTTGCATAGCGTGTGCTTTCAATGCGCATTAATTCTCATCTTGTTCTTCCTCCAGCAGTTCGTCTTTCTCCTCTTCTTCCTTCTTCCGCTCCGCCGCCTTCAAGAAGAAGGAAAGGCTGAGGACGAGGACCGCCCCCATCAACAGGACGTCATGGCCGCCCAAAAAGATCCCTAATAGCGAAAAGGCGAATAGCCCCAAGCCAATCAAGATCTCGCCATAGAAATATAGCTTTCCGTTTTTCCTCATGAAAATGCCTCCCATCACTTAATAGGAGGCAAATGCGCTTTTTGGGCAAAAAAGTTTTTATTCTTGGCGGTTTTCTTCGACCAACGGGCTGTCTAGAGCCAACCCTTTGGTCTCCTTGACCTTGAAGAGGAGGAAGCCGATCGAAAGCAGGAAGAACGGCCCGGCCATCAAGATGCAGAAGAGGCCGAGCATGTTGTCCGGGATCTGGCCGAGGATGATCGAGGCGATCCCTTGCGAGGCCACCATGCCGATCCCATAGAACGCCGTCTGGGCCGAAAGAACCGAGGCGCGAAGATTGGTCGGCGAAGATTCGCCGCAGAGGAGGATCAACGTATCGCTGTTCGACCAATAGGAGCCAAGGAAGAGGCCGATGAAGGCGCCAAGCAAATAAGCGCTCCAGCCAAATAGCGCCCCGACCACCAATAAAGTCAGGGTCACCAGGCTGATCGCCAATAAGGCGATGGAGGTGAGCT
>CADCLZ010000112.1:2942-5417 GCA_902802365.1 uncultured Erysipelotrichaceae bacterium
AGCTGCTTGTCGGAGAAGCTATAGCGGATCGCGTTCCAGAAGCCGCCCTGCTTCTTCTTGCGGTCTTTCTTCTCCCGCGCGATCTTTTCCTTCTCTGCGGGGGCGAGCTTCAAATAGGCGATGCGGCTATCGAGGAAGAAATCGGTCTCGCGCGCCAGGAAGAGGACCGCGAAGGCGACGACCAAACCGAGGATCGCCGGGATCAGGAACACCATCCTCCAGAGCGTCTCATCGTTGCCCATGAACGCTTTGCGGCCAAGCGGGATCAATAAAAGCCCAAGCTCCGCCACGCCTTTGACGGCGCTATAGACGGTTGCCCGTTTTTTCTCAGGGGCGGTCTCCATGATGTAAACGATCTGCTCATCGGGGGTGACGAAGAAACGGAGGAGGAAGAAGCCGAAAAGATAGACGACGAGGTTCGGGGCCCAGAAGCAAAGCATCAAGGCGCCGGCCATGCCGATTGTGTTGAAGATCAGGAAAGGCTTGCGGCCAAAACGGTCCGCCAACGCCTTATAGAAGAAGCCGATCACCAAGCAGATATTGGCCAACATCTCCATCAAGGAGATGCGGCTCGCCCCTTCGGCGACGCTAAAGCCGAGGCCGCGGACGAAGAACTCGGCGTTGATTTCCGCCGCCATCGCGTTCGGGAGCGAGGTGGCGACCTCATCGACGATGTAGATCAGGCACAGACAGATGATCAAATACCAAAAATAGAGCTTTGGTTTGGGTTTGGCCTTTTCCTTTTCCAGGCGCGCCAGCTCTTTCGCCTCGCGGGCTTGGCGGCGCAGCGCCTTCTCTTCCGGTGCGCTCATATTCACTCCTTCCGGATGTATTGGAGATAAATCTCGAATAGCAGCGCGTTATGGTACTCGCGGATGTCGACCCCGCTGATGCGGATGAACTGCGCCAGCCGATAATTGAAGGTGTTGCGATGGATGTATAACGCCTTCGCGGCCAATAGGCCGTCCATCCCGCATTCAAGGTATTTGACCCCGGAGATGACGAGATCCTCCGGGAGGTCGCGGAAGAAGGCGCTGATGAAGGGCAAACAGCTATAGTCCCCGAACGACATCTCTTTGAGGATCAAATCGGAGAGGTATTTGAGCTGCCCCGGATAATAATCCAGCGCTTCGTGGAGGAGCTTCTCCGCGAAACCGTCATGCCGGGGGGCGATCAAGAAGGCGGAGCGCCCGGAAAACGGCAGATTATCGCCTTCTAGGGCCCGGAGGAAATCCGGGATCCTCTGCTCATCCAGTTGGAACTTCCCTTCTTTTGGATCGAAGAGCTCGACCTCGTCCCCGAACCGGCGCAAAGAAGAGGAGATCTCCCCCTGTTCCAGAACCGATTCGTGCAAGAACAAGCAAAGCAGGCTCATCGGACCTCCAATAAGAAGCATTCAAACGGCTTCAGCTCGAAGACATGGCCTTCCAGGTTCACCTCCCCATAGTTATGGAGGAGGATGTTGACCAGGCTGAAATAGAAGGAGAAATAGACGGTATAGGGCCGGAAATTGGAGATGACCATGAATTTCCTGCCGCTCACCTCGCGGACATAGGAAAAGACGTCGGGATGATTCCAGTCGATGATGTCCAAGGTCCCGTTGTTCACCGCTTCCCTTAACTCGACGGACTTCCTAAGCCCGATGGCGAAACGATAATAATTAAGGATCGAATAGGGATCCTTGCTCTGCTCTTCGACGTTGACCCCTTCTTGGTAATTGGGGTTCACCGGGAAGATCGGCTTGCCGCTCGTAAAGCCGGCCTCGGGGGCATTCTCCCACTGCATCGGGCAGCGGGCGTTGACCCGCGAGACGCGGTTCTCGAAATGGAGGATCCAGCTATCGTCATAGCCCCGAGCGCGAAGGTCGGCGATCTCGTTTTTCATCGCGACGTCGGGCATGAAATCGTCGAGCGACTTATAGTCGACGTTGCTCATGCCGATCTCTTCGCCGTTATAGATGAAGTCGGTGCCATAGAGGAAGAGGATGGTCAAAAAGAGCATCTTCGCCGACTTCTCGCGGAAGCGGACATCGCCATATTGGGAGACGAGCCGCGGATGGTCGTGGTTGCACCAATAAAGCGGCAACTCGGCCTTATCGTGGCAGACCTCGTACCAGCGCATGAAGTTATGCTTCAAGGCGATGACGTCGGTTTTGATCTCCTCGTCGGGCTTATCGATCGAATTCCAGGCCCCGTTATTCCAGACGGTGTCGAAATTGAAGACCATGTCGAGCCCGCCGTCGGGCCCGGAGATCTTGAGGGCGTCCTCAGGGCTGATCTCCCCGCCCACTTCCCCGATCGTCAGGCAGTCATAATGGGAGAAGACGCGCTCCTTGCACATCCTTAGGTATCCATAGAGCTCGGGGCGGTTGCTGAACTTATCGGTGTCGAGGACCAAGCCGTTCTTATCCGGCTCTTTCTCGGAGTCGGAGAAACTCATATCCTTCGCCAGATGCGCCGTCGCGTCAAGCCGGAA
>CADCLZ010000113.1 GCA_902802365.1 uncultured Erysipelotrichaceae bacterium
CGGAATCGCCTTCCGATTCAAAATGCTTTTTGCCGAGGCTTCCTTCTTTGGCCAAGAAGAAATGATTGATGTTATGACGGCCAATGAGGTTATAGGCGTCGTCGACGATCGCGATTTCCTTTATGACCTCGATTTCGCAGCCGATTTCCTCCCGGCATTCGCGGATCAGCGCTTCCTCCGGGGTCTCTCCTTCATCGATGCCGCCCCCTGGCGTCTCGAAATAGCCTTGCTTGCAGAACATATCGTCCCGATAGATGCGATGGATGGCGATTTTGTTTTCGGAATTGAAAACAAACCCCCTCGCGATCTCCCGGGTATGGGTGAACCCCGTGAATGGGTATTCGTTATCCTGCAATTTCAATTCGAGTTTCATAGGGCTTTGCCGTTTCGAGTGATAGAATAGCACCGCAAGGGACAAAAATGATCGTTCGAAATCGCTTATTGGCCATGATTTATCGCATCGCCGGCCTCGGGATGGCCATTTTTTCGATCGTCACTTGGCTGAACGAAACCGCAAGTATCGGGGTCTCGGTCCTTTTGTATGCTTCCACTTGGGTCGCCTTTTGGTCGGCATTCATCTTCCTGAATCTGATCATCGTGACCGCCATCGACCTCCGCAAAGGATTCTGGGGCATCGCCTCTGGCCTTTACATGCCTTTAGGCATGTCTTTGACATTCTTCTCGATTCTCGACCTCATTCTCTATTTCGGCTATATCCTCCCAGGCGGCTATCCAACTTTTAGCCTTGGGGAGCAATTGATCTGCGTGGTGATCCCGATCATCTCCATTTTGGAATGGCTCTTATTTGAAGAAAAAGGGACGGTCGGTTTCTCGATCCTGCCCCTTTGGTATATGCTTCCTTCGATTTATCTCTTATTGATTCTGGTTCGGCCGACCTTGTGGTCGGATGCTCCGCTTTTAAATGGAGCGGCCTATCCTTATCGTTTCCTAAGCTTCGATGCCCATCCGGTTTGGCACGTTTGGATCAACGTCGTGATCGTGACCGTGCTCATGGCCTTGGTCGGCATCGGCTTGATACTTCTCAATAACCTCGTCGCCGGGAAATACCGGAGACGCAGGATCGAGATTTAGAACAAATTCTCTAAGTACGGTTTGAAGAGCGCCGCGATCTCCGTGAGTTCGGCGTTTTTCTTTTTTAAGCCATCCAAGATCGGAGAATCGATATCGAAAATCGCGACGCGGCCCGCGGCGTCTGTTAAATAAAACACCGATTCCGAGGCGCTTTTGGCATCGCAGGCGATATAGCCCGGGAACTGACGGACGTCAGGGACATAGATATCTTTCTTCTGGCTGAAACAAGCGCCCACGACCCCGCGATCGGGACGGATCTTCAAGCAGGCCGGGGTTCCTTGAAACAAGGAAAGGTCGAGGATTTTCGTCTCTTTGTTATAGATATAGAAGCCAATCCAGGAGTCGGGGCCCAGCCAAGAGCGGAGATAGCTCAAAGCATTGAGGAGATTCGCTTTGGGCGAGCCATCCATCTCCAGATATGTCTTCACGCCGAAGATCACGCTTTGATTCACTTTGACAGCCATTTGTAGTTCCGCCTCTTAAATAACAGCAGCTGGCCATATCGGTCTTTAAGCGAGAAGGGGGCGTAATGCCTTCTTCCGCGCTCGTCCGCATAAGATAGCATTGTTTTCGCGCCCTGGGGGATTTCATGCTCCAGCAATTCGAAAACATAGATGGCATCGAGCCGCGTTTCCGAACTGACGGGAACCGAAAAGCTCCCATCGGCTTCTTTTTTGAAGTTATCTTCGCTCGCGCCCGCCTCGACGTAGGGGTCTTGGGAGAGCCTTGTGAACGGATGAATCAGGCTTTCGTCGAGGTAAACCAGCTGCAGATCCTTGATCCGAATCGATTGCCGGGTCTTGTTGGCGAAGGAGATCGCCACCCTGATCTGGGCATCATCGAAAAGGCTCAGTTTCCTCGCTTTGATCTCGAACTCTTCCCCACGCGCCATTTTGCGGGCGAAGAAAAGCATCAGCGAGATGAGCGCCGCCGAGAGGAGGCCGAGGAGAATGTAGATGATGTTTTCCGGCATAGCGAGGGAGATTATAGACCATCGCACGCGAAATTGAAGCAATCCGTTGAAATGATTTTCATTTCACGAAGCGCGCGAAGCCGTTTTTCCCCGCCAAAGGGAGCAAAGAAGCCTCCTCCGGCCACCAAAGCTTTTCATAGACCCAGGACTTTGGGTTGCCTTCATGGCGGATCGAAACCGCCGCCTTCTTGAAACGGCCGTTATTGAAGAACTCTTTGACGTAGATCAAACGGTCTTCCTCATCCGAATAGCCCACGAAATCGGGGACTTTGAGGATCTCTTGGATCCCTTCGATCCGCCGAAGGTATCCTTCGGGGATGTCTCTAGCCATCTGATTGAGGTCTTCTTCCTTCATCCAGATGTTGACGTCATTGGGGAGGGCGAGGTGCAGCGCCTTCTCGACGCCGCGGTTCACCCGGCTGATTTTGATGTCTTTGCCTTCTTCCATTTTTTCACCTCCATCACTTAATAGACGCGAAAGGGTGATTTTGGGCGAAAAAAGTTCGATAATTTGCCTATGGCCAAATACAAGAAAGAGCAGCCGACCTCATTCGCCTTGGGCACCACCTTGGTTTTTGAGCTGTTCCATCGGCATCCTTCGCTTGCGGAACGCCTTTATATCAATCCCAAGCAAACCCGCGACGACACCTATCTTTCTTTGCAGCGATTCGCCAAGGAAAACCATATCCCCCTCATTGAGAACAATGAGAAGATCT
>CADCLZ010000114.1 GCA_902802365.1 uncultured Erysipelotrichaceae bacterium
GAGCGGATCCGCGGTTACGAGCACGTGGTGATCTATGATCAATACGGCACCCAAGAAGGCTTTGCCGACTCGGTGATGGCGGAGCTTATGAAAGCCGGCTTCAAAGGCCAGGTTCATCCCTTTGCTCTTCCGAATGCTTTCTATCCGCACATGACGATCAAAGAGCAGTTGGAGATGGCGGGAATCGACGAAGACAAAGTCATCGATGCCATCAAAGAAATCTTGAAGATTAGTTAACATAACGATACCCATCGTTTAAAATATCCGCATGGCGAAGATCATCATGCACATCGACCTCAACGCCTTTTTCGTCACCTGCGAGGAGATCAAGGATCCCAGCCTTGTCGGCAAACCGATCATGATCGGCCGCGCCGGGCGATCGGGGATCGTTTCGACCGCTTCCTATGAGGCCCGGAAGTACGGGGTCCATTCGGGGCAGCCGACTTTTCAGGCTCAGAAGCTTTGCCCCGATCTCATCATCATCCCCGGCGACTATTCTTTCTATTCCTTGATGAGCAACGCCTTCGTCGCTTACCTCAAGCGTTATAGCAGCATCATCCAAAAAGCCTCGGTCGATGAATGCTACGTCGATATGACCGCCCAACTCCAAAACGAAAAAGACCCCGAAGGCTATCTTCGGGCTTTGCAAAACGGTTTATTCGAGCAGACCAAGCTGCGTTGCTCGATCGGCATCGCGCCGACCAAATGGCTGGCGAAGATGGCCAGCGACATGAAAAAGCCGATGGGCCTAACCTTCCTCAGGAAGCGCGATATCCCGAAGATGGTCTATCCGCTCCCGATCGAATCGTTCTGGGGGATCGGGAAGAAAACCGCTCCCAGGCTCCGCGCCCAAGGGATCCAGACGATCGGCGACCTGGCGAAGAAGGTCTTCGAAGAGAACTCGGGGATCGAAGGGGAATTCGGCAAATTCTATTACACGGTCAAGGCGTGGCTTAGCGGAACTTCGAGCGATGTCGTGGAAGTCGAGGAAGAAGACCCGAAGAGCATCGGCAACTCCGAGACCCTGATGCATGATGAAGACAGCGAGCTCGACGTCGCCCCGGTCATCAAAAGGCTCGCCTACGAAGTCGCGGGACGCGCCAAGAGCCAGGGTTTGGTGGGGCAAACGATCACCCTCCAGGTCAAAGACGCCCATTATGACGAGGAAGGCGAGGTCTTCCATCTAAAGAATAAGAGTTATTCCTTCAAAGAAGGAACCGATGACCCGGAGTTCATCTACGAA
Organism: uncultured Erysipelotrichaceae bacterium; assembly: GCA_902802365.1. GTDB lineage: Bacteria > Bacillota_I > Bacilli_A > RFN20 > CAG-826 > Alloenteromonas. The sequence goes on from CADCLZ010000114.1 coordinate 1,244, forward strand.
CGCTGCCTTGAGCTATATCGTTCGAACTTTTTGGGTGAGAAGATCCGCCTCGTCGGCGTGACGCTTTCGCGGTTAAAGAACCCGAAGACGGAAGTCGTCCAGATGTCGTTTTGGAATTACGAGGACTACGAGGAGAAGGATAAGACCAAACTGCTGATCCATGAGCTGAACCGCAAGCTCGACAAACCGTTATTGAAGCGCGCCTCGGAGGCCAAGAAGGGGAAGAAAGATGGAAATCGCTGATGCGATCGAACGCTATCTCCAGTTCCTTTTGGTCGAGCACGGCGTTAAGGCAACGACGTTATTGGACTACCAAGAAGACCTCAAGATCTTTCTTTCGGACTTCCCCGACAAAAAGAGCACCGAGGATTTCCTCCCCAGCGACCCCAATGACTTCGTGCTTCTAGAAGCCGCCAAAGGAAGAAGCAGCACCTCGATCGCCAGAAGGCTTTCCTGCGTCCTCGGCTTTTACAATTTCCTCGCCCGCGAGGGGATCATCGCCGATCTGGCCGACAAAGTCGAACGGCCGAAAGCGGTCAAAAAACTCCCCAGCGTCCTAAGCGAGGAGCAGATCAATGACCTTTTGGAAGCCCCGGATATGACCACCGACTCCGGCATCCGCGACCGCGCGATGCTCGAGACGATGTACGCCTCAGGGCTCCGCGTCTCCGAACTATGCGGGCTGAAGCTCGACGAGGTGAGCATCCCCCATAAGAGCATCAAGGTGATGCACGGCAAAGGCGACAAGCAGCGCAGCGACCTGGTGCAGATTACCTTAGGTTATAAGTTCTCACTCTAATATAACAATTGAAAATGAAAAAGATTGTGAATTGGATGCTCGCCACCATCCTGATCTGTGGCGCAAGTGTGTTCACGTCGTGTTCTAATTCGGATGACCCGGTTACACCACCCGTCGATAATAAAAAATGTACGCGCGCAGAGGTGATTTACAGAATCACAAGTCCGAAGACCAATTACACCTTCTTCGAGGGCAAGTTTGCTCTCAAGAGCGGCAACGAGGTAAAAGAGATAAAAAAGCTGCTGACCTTTGCTGAGCAGCAGAACGAAGGCTATAACATAAACGACATCACCACCTTCCCCGTAGAGGAAGCCATCTGCCTGCACTATGGCATAAAGGATGGTCTGGATTCTTACGCAGGCGATTATAGTCTGAATTGGGAAATGTCTTATACTGTGACCTCCTATAATGCCGAAGGCTCTAAACTCGACAGCCAGACAATCACTGACCAATTTTATGTAAAGGGCAAAATTCAGAAAAAGGAAGATTTAGAGATGGATGAGAAGATGTCCTATGGCGAGTTGCATGCCAGCATAGCCGAGGACGGCACAATTACCCTCAGCAAGGTCAACAAGATGCGTCCTGAAAAAAGTGGCATCGAGTGGTAATCGAACCCCTTGCCGACACTACTTGCCGCCGAAGGCGTTAACTCTTCGGCGGCATTTTCATATCATTCTAAAACTATATATA
>CADCLZ010000115.1 GCA_902802365.1 uncultured Erysipelotrichaceae bacterium
CGAGGTCTTCCTTGGTCCACCAGTTGTTGAGGTTGCCGAGCTCGTCGCATTGGGCGCCGTTGTTGTCGAAGGCGTGGCTGATCTCATGGCCGATGACCGCCCCGATGCCGCCGAGGTTCTCCTCGGGGAGCTGGTGGAGGTCGTAGAACGGCTTCTGGAGGATCGCCGCCGGGAAGGTGATGTCGTTGTTATAGGGGTTATAGCAGGCGTTGACCATGTTGCCCGGCATCGGCCATTCCTCGCGGTTGGTCGGTTCGAACAAATGCTCGATCGCCCACTTCTTGCGCGCTTTGCCGATCCGGTTCACCGCTTCTAGAAGCGAATCGCCTTCTTCGACCTCGAAGGTGTCGTACATCGGGTCGACCTTATCGGGATAACCCATCTTGATCACCATCGTGGAGAGCTTGAGGATCGCTTTCTTCTTGGTGGTTTCGGCAAGGAAATCGTTCTCGGAGACCCGGCGTTTGTAGGTCTCGATGAGCTCTTTGACCATCCGGACGACGTCGGCCTTGGCTTCTTCGCCGAAATAGGTGCGGCCGTAATAGAGGCCGACCGGCTCGGAGAGGAGACTGCTGGCGACGCCATAAGCCTGCTTTTCGATCGACTGGAGCTTCGGGGTGCCCATGAGCGCTTTGCGGAAGGTGCCGCCGATCTCGCGGATCTCTTCGCTGAGCCATCCGGAATTGCTGACCAAGCAAGTGAGATACGCCCAGGACTTGAAGTCTTCGAAGGTGTCTTTGTTATAGACAGAAGCGAAGCCCTTCAAGAACTTCGGGTCATAGGCGATGACCTTCGTCGGGGCCTTTTCGCCATAGAAAGCGGCAAGGAAGCCTTTGAGGTCGAAGTCGCCGAAATACTTCGCGGCCTCTTCGACCGAGAAGGGATTGTAATTGGCGACGTAGTCCGCCCATTCCTGCTGGCTCTTCTCGATTTTGGAGAGAGCGGCGTCATAGCGGAGCGCCCCTTCCAAGACCTTCTTCTGCTCTTCGGGGGAAAGCGGGGTCAAACCAAGCAGGGCCTGGGCCATCTGCGAGTAGATTCCAAGCAAAGCTTGGCCGGAGGGATTCTTCGGATCGTAATACGGGACATCGGGGAGGATGAGCGAGGGGCCCATGAAGATCACCACGCGATGCTGGGTGTCCTTCATATCGGCGTCGATCATGAACGGGACCGGGAAGGCGCCATCGTCCAGGAAGAGCTCCTTGGCGCGGGCATTGACCTCATCGACGTCTTTGAGGGCGAGGATCTTTTCGAGGGCGGGGAGCAAGGGTTTGATCCCTTCTTCGTTCCTGCGCTTGGTATCGAGGGTCTTCTTGAAGAGGGCCACCGCTTTCTTCATGTATTCGTCGGGGATCTCTTTCTTCCCTTCGGCGAAGGCGTTGAAGTCGGCGATCAGGATCTTCTTCACCCCTTCATCGAGCTCGGCAAAGCCGCCGGCGGTCGGCCGATCGTCGGGGATCACCGCGCTTTCCAGCCATTTTCCATTCACATACTGGAATAAATCGTCCTGAGGACGGGTTCTTTCATCAAATTCGTTGCTCATATCGAAACAATCCTTTCCCGTGAATTATAAGGGCGAAACGGAATATTGGTAGAAAAAAGACAACGTTTTTTTCCTCTCGCGCGACGAAGTTGCTAAGATAATGCAGCGAGGGAAAACAATGGAAAAGAAACGTTTGCTGAGCTTGATCGCCGTAGGGGCGCTGCCGTTATTGTTGGCCGCCTGCATCCGAATCATCCCATGGCCGACGGGGAGCAGTTCTTCTTCGGAGCAAGGGGCTTCTTCCGCCGGCTCTTCCGAAACCGGATCCTCTTCCAGCTCCTCTAGCAGCTCGTCCACCTCTTCTTCAAGTTCTTCTAGGAGCTCCTCTTCCAGCGGCTCGAGTTCGAGTTCATCCAATAGCCCCTCGAGTTCTTCCGAAAGCGGGCAGATCCAAAAGACCAAAATCAAAAAGACCTATAAAGACTTCCTGCAGAATGATTGGTACGGCGGGAGCGATTACACCCCGTCCAGTGGCGACGTGAAGCTTTTGATCGTCCCGATCTGGTTCAGCGATTCCGCCGCCTTCATCACAGGTGATGCCCATAAAGAAGCGGTCAGGGAAGACATCCGGAAAGCCTATTTGGGCACCAGCGAGGAAACCGGCTGGCATAGCGTCTCCTCCTACTACCATGAGGAGAGCAACCAGACCCTGAATCTCAGCGGCACGGTCACCGACTGGTATACCGTCAGCGAAAGCTATGTGAAATATGCGAGCGACGAAGAAGCGGGCGGAGCCTTTTACGACTCGGTCGAAAAGGTCGCCAATCTCTCGAAGACGGTCGCCGATTGGTATTTCTCCGCCCATCCGGAAGATCGGCGCTCCAACTACGACTCCGACCATAACGGCTACCTCGACGGGGTGATGCTGATCTATGCCGCGCCGGACTTCCAAGCCCTCGGAAAGGACGATTACCAAAACCTTTGGGCTTATCAATACAATACCGACCTGTATTCCAATTTGAATGCTCCCGCGCCGGGCGTCTTCTTCTGGGCGTCCTATGACTTCATGTACGGCAGAAACCTCGCTTCTTCCAAAACCGGCACCGATTATGCCGGCGGGGACACCGATTACTGCGCCGTCGACACCCACACCTATATCCATGAAATGGGCCATATGTTCGGGCTCGAAGACTATTACGATTATTCCTACCAATATAACCCGGCGGGCGGCTTCTCGAT
>CADCLZ010000116.1 GCA_902802365.1 uncultured Erysipelotrichaceae bacterium
CCGACAAGCTGAAGGGCGCCGTCCGGCCGGACACGGTCGTCACCAGCGAGATGGAGGCCTTTTTCGCCGTCTGTCCCTGCCGCATCATCGCCATCACGGGTTCGGACGGAAAGACCACGACCAGCACGCTGATCGCGAAGCTGCTGGCGGAGGAGGGCTACCGCGTCCACCTCGGCGGCAACATCGGAAAGCCGCTGCTCTGTGAAAGCCCTTCCTTCGGCGCGGACGACGTCGCGGTGCTGGAGCTCAGCTCCTTCCAGCTCCACAGTATGCGCTGCCGCCCGGATGTGGCGGTCATCACGAACCTTTCGCCGAATCATCTGGACGTGCACCCGACCTTTGAGGACTACGCCAACGCGAAGAAGAACATCTTTCTGCTCCAGGGGCGCGACTGCCGCCTGGTCCTGAACCTCGACAACGCCTGCTCAATCGCCTTCTACGAATTCAGCAAGTAGCATTTCGCTTGTACCTTTTTTAACGGGGGCTAGAATAACCCTCGTTTCTTTATGTCCTTCCTGAAGAAAAACCGATCGATCCATGAGATGGATCTCACCAGCGGGCATCTGTTCTGGAAGATCCCCTTGTTCGCCTTGCCGCTTGCCTTAACCACGGCATTCCAGCTTTTGTATACGACGATCGACCTTTGGACGGTCTCGACTTTCGGCGGCGGATCGACCTCGATGGCCGCGGTCGGAAGCAACGGCGCCCTCATCAATCTGATCATCACGATCTTCTTCTCGCTTTCTTTGGGCGCCAACGTCGCCTTAAGCAACGCCAAAGGCGCCGGAGACCGCGATTACGCCGCAAGAGTCCTGCATACCGCATTGATTTTGGCGCTCGTCCTGGGGGTCGGGATCGGCGTTTTCGGCTTCTTCGTGAGCCCGATCCTCCTCGAGGCGATGGGCACGATCCCCAGCATCTTGGAGAAGGCGACGACGTACCTAAAGATCTATTTCTTAGGCGCCCCCTTCATCATGATCTATAACTATTCCGCCCAGATGCTCCGCGCACTAGGCGATTCCAAGCGTCCGCTTTATATCTTGGCGATCAGCGGCATCGTGAACGTCCTCTTCGACTTCTTGTTCGTCTATTTCCTCGATCTGGACGTCGCCGGGGTCGCTTGGGCGACCGTGATCTCCCAAGGCGTATCGGCCTTGCTCGCGGTTTTGATCTGGGTCTTCAATAAACAAGGCTATGTCCGCCTCAACCCGAAGCGGCTTAAGATCGACCGCCGCTCGCTCACCGAAATCATCCGCATCGGCCTTCCCGCCGGGATCCAAGGCTTTGCCTTCTCGCTTCCCAATGTCTTGATCCAGTCTTCGCTCTACACGATCACCAACACCGAGATCTCGATCGATGACATCGTCGCCGGGAGCTCGGCTTCGGGCCAGATCGAGCACTATATCTATGCGATCATCGAATCGATCTCCGCTTCCTGCATCGCCTTCGTCGGCCAAAACTATGGGGCGAGGAAGACCGAGAACATCAAAAAGGTCTTCTGGTATTGCCAGGCCTGGAACTTGATCCTGGTCGGCTTATTCAGCGGTTTGTCCTATCTTTTCGCCGATCCGTTGCTATTGCTATTCATCCGCGATTCGGAAGGGATCAACGTCGCCGATGCCTTGGCCGCGGGCAAACAACGTTTATTGGTTTTCGCGCTCACGTATGTCCTAGACGGCGTGATGGATATCGATAACTCGTATTGTCGCGGCATGAAATATAGCCTCCCGCCGGCGATCATCATCCTGCTCGGCTGCACCGGCACAAGGATCCTGTTCCTCTTCACGCTGTTCCAACTCGATTACTTCCACACGGTGTTCTGGCTCTACGCGGCCTACCCAATCAGCTGGATGGTCGTCATCCTGGTCTATATCCCCGTCATCCACATTATCCAGAAGAAGGCGTTCGCCAGGATCGACAAACTTCCGCCGATCGCGCCCAAGACGACATAAAAAAGGAGGCCAACGAGACCTCCTTTTTTCTTTGACGCTCTTACTTTGCGAGGAATAGCGCGACTCTTTGGAGCAATTCCAACGGGGCCTCTTCTTTCAAAGCCGCCCAGAGGATGTTGCTGGCGACGAAGATCTTCTCTTCATCGCTTAGAGACTTCTTTGCGGATTCAAGCGCCTTGTCGAGCAGCTTGAGGGTTCCTTCGAGGAAGAGGTCTTCTTCGCCAACTCTCCCCTCGAGGATGGCGCCGAGAGCTTCGGAATGTTCGTTTTTGAACTCTTGCAGCGCGATGTAGAGGCATTCCACGCCTTTTTCCAAAGGCCTTCCTTCCGGGTAGCGTTCAATCTGGGCAGCGATTTCCGCATCGAAGAAGCTCTTGCAGACCACGCTGATCAAGTTGTACTTGTCCCCGTAATAGTTGTAGATGGTGCCGATGGCGACGCCGGAAAGTTTCGCGACATCGCGGATGTTGAATCCACGAACGCCTTTTTCGCGAAGCTCTTTTTGGGCGGCGGATAAAATGTTTTCCCTCGGCTCATGAAGGATCTTCGGCATTCTTGGGCCTCCTATTTATATTTCCATCATACGCGAGGTTTGTTCAAAACGTCCGTCGCTCAGGCGAATGACGCGTTCAGCACACTCGGCGATCTTCGCGTTATGGGTGACGATCAAAACGGTCTTTTTATACTGTTTCGCGACATCGGACAATAGCTTTAGGACCGACGCCCCGGTTTTGGAGTCCAAAGCCCCCGTTGGTTCATCGCATAGCAAAAGCGCGGGGTTCTTGACGACCGCCCTAGCGATCGAGACGCGCTGTTGCTCGCCGCCGGAGAGGGTGGATGGGAAGTTGCTCCTTCTTTCCTTTAAGCCAACCGCATCGAGGATCTCCTCGGGGTCGAAGGGGTCTTTGGCCACGGCCGCGGCGAGTTGAACGTTCTCCAAAGCGTTGAGGCTTGGCATCAGGTTATAGAACTGGAAAACGAAGCCGACGTTCCCCCGGCGGTACATCTGCAACTCTTTGGGCCGGTATTGGGCGATGTCCTCCCCATCGAGGAGGATCGAGCCGCTGGTGGCGACGTCCATGCCGCCCAAAAGGTTGAGCAATGTGCTCTTTCCCGCGCCTGAAGATCCTAAGATGACGGCGAATTCGCCTTCTTTGAGCGAAAAGGAAACGTCATCGAGGGCCCGGACTTCGTTCTCTTTGCCTTCGTTATAGATCTTGCTTAGATGCAATACTTCCAGTTCTGCCATTATTTGCCTTCCTCGGTCGAGATCTTGCGCCCGATCATGATGATATTGAGTTCTTTTTCGCGCCAATAGGAGAAATCCTCCATCAGCTTCTTGACCAAGAAGATGCCAAGCCCGCCGATTTCGCGCTTTTCCGCCGGCAAGGTGACGTCGGGATCCTCTTGCTCCAACGGATTGAATTCCTCGCCGTTATCGCGGATCTGGAGGGTCGCCTTCTTGCTCTCCTCATCAAAGAGGAATTCGAGTTCGACGTGATCGGCCTTCGAATAGAAGACGACGTTGGAGATCAGCTCATCCGCGCAGACGGCGAAATCGCTTTGGTCCTTCTTGCTCGCGCCGATCTTCACCAACGAGGTTTTGACGTAATCCATCATCGGCTCCAAAGACTCTTTCTTGTTCTCGAAGACGACGATGTTCTTCTGGATCGCCCCGTCTTGGAAGATCAATAAGGTGATGTCGTCGCTTT
>CADCLZ010000117.1 GCA_902802365.1 uncultured Erysipelotrichaceae bacterium
GCGTCCACGTCCTCCTCCTTGGTGGCCCAACTGGTGCAGAGACGCATTACGATGTGATCCTCATCATAGGTATCGTCCATCTCGATCTCAAGCCACTCAGACATCTCCTTTTCCTTCTCGTTAGAAATGATGACGAACTGCTGGTTGGTGGGGGAGTCATTGTAGAATACGTAGCTCTTTTCCTTGCAGGCGTTCTTGATATTCTTGTACTTAGCGGAAGTCCTGTGATTCCAGGGGTCTGCTGCGTCAAGCTGATCATGCATCTCTTTCGACTCGCGGACGAGTGCCAGCATCATGTCTTTCTCGCTCTTGACCACCGGGGCCGGCGCCTGCTTCGCAGTTTCCGCAATGCTGTCCAGGAACTGTTTCTCAGCTTCTTTGCTGAGTTTTTCTTCGTTAAGGAAAAGCGCATGGAACGGTTCTTGATCCAAAGAAGAAATAAGCTTCTTTGCTTCCTCTTCGGGCAAGGATAGGCGAAGATTTTCCGCGAAAGTCATAAGCGAATTATACGCCTAATGGCGTAAGCGTGGAAATTTCATGGGGGAATCTTTACAATATTGCTATGAGAATCGTTGATATCATTGAGAAAAAGCGGGACGGCGGAACCCTAAGCGAAGAAGAAATCCGCTTCTTCGTCGGCGGCTATGCCAAAGGCGAAGTGCCCGATTATCAGGCCAGCGCCCTTTGCATGGCGATTCTTTTCCGCGGGATGAACAAGGAGGAGATCGCGGTCATGACCGATGCGATGATGCATTCGGGCGAGACGATCGACCTCTCGGGAATCGAAGGCGTCAAAGTCGATAAGCATTCGACCGGCGGCGTCGGCGATAAGACCTCGTTGGTCGTTGGGCCTTTGGTCTCCGCCTGCGGGGCGAAGGTCGCCAAGATGAGCGGCCGCGGCCTCGGCCATACCGGCGGCACCCTCGATAAGATGGAATCGGTGCCCGGCACCAACATCTTCGAGACCGACGAAGCCTTCAAAAAGCAACTCAACGAGATCGGCATCGCGATCATCGGCCAAACCGCCGACATCAATCCGGCCGACAAAAAGCTATATGCCCTCCGCGATGTCACGGGCACCGTCGAATCGATCCCGCTCATTGCCTCTTCGATCATGTCGAAGAAGCTGGCCGCGGGGAGCGACGCGATCCTCCTCGACGTCAAATTCGGCTCCGGGGCATTTATGAAAACCTTCGAACGCGCCAAGGAATTGGCCAATGAGATGGTGGAGATCGGCGATTCATTGAACCGCGATACCCGCGCGATCATCACCGACATGGATCAGCCGCTTGGCCTAGCGGTCGGAAACTCCCTCGAAGTCATCGAAGCGATCAATACACTGAATGGCAAAGGTCCAAAGGACCTTGTTGAGCTCGCCCTCGAAGCGGGCTCCATCATGCTCGAGCAAGCGCATTTGGTCAAAGACCATGAAGAAGGCAGGAAGAGAATCCAAAAGGCGATCGACGATCGCTCGGGCTTTAAGAAGCTCTGCGCCCTCTTCGAAGCCCAAGGCGGGGATGTTTCGTATCTCAAGGATCCCGATAAGTTCGAAAAGGCCAAATTCGCGATCCCGGTCCTCGCTTCCAATGAAGGTTACGTCAAACGGATCGATTCCATGGAAATCGGCGTCTCGGCGATGAAGCTTGGCGCCGGCAGGGCGACGATGGAGGATAAGATCGATATGTCCGCGGGCATCGTCTTGGCCAAGAAAGTCGGGGACCACGTCAAAAAAGGCGAGCTCCTCGCGACTTGCTACACGAATAAATACGGCGTCGACTCAGTCATCTCCGATGTCCATGACGCCTTCTCGCTATCGAAGGAGAAGGTGAACGTTCAGCCGATCGTTCACGCTTACATCAAATGAGGATTCTCCTTCAACTGGTCCAAAACGCCTCCGTCTCCGTGGAAGGGGAGCAGATCGCAAAGATCGAAAAGGGCTACCTTCTTTTCGTCGGCTTCACCGCGGGCGATGACGAGCACGTCCTCCGCAAAATGGCGGAGAAGGTGTTTAAACTAAGGATCTTCCCGGATGAAAACGGCAAGACCAACCTTTCTTTGTCACAGGTCGGCGGCCATATCCTTTCGGTCTCCCAGTTCACCCTCTACGCGAATATGAAGGAGGGGAACCGCCCGTCGTTCACCGACTGCATGAAACCAGAAGAAGCCAGAGAGAAATTCGACTTGTTCAATAAAATCCTCCGCGAGTTTGAACCCACCCTTCAAACCGGTCGATTCCAGGCGGATATGAAGGTGTCGCTCCTGAACGAGGGCCCCTTCACTTTGATCCTCGATAGCAGGGAGCTCGTCAACTGAAAGTCCTCCTTGGTCTGTCGGGCGGCGTCGATTCGGCGGTCGCCGCGTATCTTCTGAAAAAGCAAGGCTATGAAGTCGAGGCCTGCTTTATGCGCAACTGGGATGCCTTGACCAATAACGACTACCTTGGCAACCCGACGATCGGCGACGGACAATGCCCGCAGGAGAAGGATTACCATGACGCGGTGATGGTGGCGGAGAAGCTTGGGATCAAACTC
>CADCLZ010000118.1 GCA_902802365.1 uncultured Erysipelotrichaceae bacterium
CGGCGACTTTGCCTTTGAAGCTGTCCTCTTCGACGGCGACGAGATCATACAAAGAAGCCTTTTGAGCATTGTAGAAGCGCTCTTCGAAGAACTGGCTCTCCTGGCTGTACGCGGAGTTGGCGGTATAGCCCATGAAGGTGCGGTTGATTTGTTCGAGCAAGTGTTCGTAAACGCTGTTGACCTGGTCGGCGTTGGCGACGAACTCGCCGTTTTCATCTTTGGTGTGGAAACCATCGATGTGGCTGCTCGCATAGGCGGATTGGCTGCCACCTTCGACGGCGGCTTTCAATTCCCAGAAATCCCCAAAGATGCTCTTGCTGATTTCCAAGAGGATGTTGTTGAGGACTTTCTCGCTGTTGGCAGAGCCAGAGGAGATGAGGGCGTCATAGATTTCGACGAGCTTGTTGTTGGTGATGGCGATGTCGGCGTTGAGAAGCGGAGCGTTCTGCTGGCTTTCCACCAAACCGACTTCGATGTCATCGCAGCTGGCGAGCATCGTCATCGCGGCGATCACGGAGAGGCCGAGAGTGAGTTTTTTGATGTTCTTTTTCATTTTCGTTTCCTCCCTTAGTTGTTGACGCCGCAGATCGCGCCTTTCGCGAAGATGCCGGTGGCGTTCTTAGCAGCATCGGTCGTGTAGCCGATGGCGGCGATTTCGGGGATGAATTCGCCCAAGCCGTCGTTGCCGGCGTTGCGTAGGGACTGCTGCATCTCGATCAGCTGAGCATAGTTGGCCCAAGCTTCGTTGAACGCTTTCTTGGTGCTGTCCTTGCTGGTCTTGCGGGTGCTGGAGATGTAATCCTCAATCGACTTCTGGAGCCATTCGAACTCGGTGTTGAAGGTGAGGTTTCCTTTGCGGAGCAGATCTTCGAAGAAGTAGCCTTCGAGGTTGCTGTTATAACCCTTGACGCGGGTGCGGAGGGAATCGCGGCGGGACACGTACTTGGTGGTGTCGGTCTGCTTGATGAAGTTGTTGTAGGTCAACAGCTTCTTGCCGCTGGTATCGGTCGGGAAGTTGGCATCGTTCTCGGCGTAGAGGGTGTAGTACTCGCTGAGATCGGCGGTGCCATCGACGTGAGCAGTGTTCTCTTTGGCGATTTGCCCGGCTTCGGCTTTGCTTCCGAATTCATCGAGAGCGGAACGATTGATCGCGATGAAATGGATGCCTTGATAACCGGAGTCGCTGGCGGAGCCGGCTTTCACGACGAGGATGATCCTGCCGTCTTTGTCGGTGAGGACGTTCTCGTTGAAGTCGGTGCTGACGCCGTCTTTATTGACGTAGGTCGGGAGCAGGCTCGTGGTGTCTTTGGCGAAACCAGGGAGCGCTTTGTAAGTATCATACGGAGTGCCGTCATCATCATTTGCGTTGAAGATGTTCGCGGGCATGCCGGATGCGATGCCAGCCAAAACGGCCGGATCGTCTTTCATGGTCTGATAATAGATTTGATTCGGCACGATGACGCTGACGTTGTGCTTGTTGAAATACTTGTTGTAGATAACGTTGCGCGGGAAGAAGATCGGGTTGCCGTTATTGACGCTGATACCATCGGCATCGGTGACGTCATAGACTTCGCCGAGCGCGACCGCGGCGCCATAAGGAATGGTGCCGATGCCGAGACTCTGGAAGTATTCGAGGACGGACTTGGTGTCGTCACTGGTCATCGTGACGTCATCTTCGACCAATAACCGCTTTTTGCTCTCCGCGGTGCGGCCCGTGGTCTCCGGGGCCTGATTGTAGATCGCATCATAGGCATAGAGACCGAGTTTGAACTCGTTGACGTAGCCTTCGCTGAGATCCATGATCCCGAGATCGCCGTAGTCGGTCTTGCTGGTATCGTCGGAGCCTTCGCCGGCGGCGATATCCTGGAACGAGAGACGGCTGGATTCGGTCTGGCCTTCGCCCGCGAGTTTCTTGACCATTTCGCTGATCTGAGTGGCATCGTCTTGGGAGATCTGGCCCTGGGTCAAGGAACCATCGGCGTCCAATTTGACGAGGACGTGGCTCACGTGATAGGGCATGCGCTCCTTGAGGTAGCCTTGATCATCGGCGACGGTGGGGTCGTCAACTTTCGGGAACATCGGGCTGCCATCGTCTTTGACGCCATCGCGCATCCAACCGAGGTGCTCAACGCTGTTATAGTCGGTCTCGAACATTTCTTTCTCGACTTCGTAGATCTTCGCTTCTTTGAGCTCGGCGATGTTTTCCACGTTGTTGGACTTGAGCAAAGACTCAAGTTCCGACTCGTAGCTGGTGCCGTTGTTCTTGGCGTTGGTGTCGGCCTGATTCAAAATCGAATTAACTTTGGCTTGCGCCTTATTATCGATATCGGTCATTTTGGGGCTGTTTTCATAATAGTGGCGAATCAAGACTTCATAGACCTTGTCGAAGCTGGTCGAGGCATAACCTGCGCCAACGCGATAGGACTCGAAGAGGTCATCGGCGG
>CADCLZ010000119.1 GCA_902802365.1 uncultured Erysipelotrichaceae bacterium
GCCCTCTCCATGGGTTATCCGGATAACTTCTCCGCGTATATGACCAACGACATCGAGCAGTCGGCCATCTACCGTTTGGACAACTTCATCAAGGATCCGAACTTTGGCTACACCGAAGATGAGATCAAGGACTTCGTCCCAGAATTCTGGAATGAAGGCTCCTCCTACCAGTTCGAAGGCACCTGGTCCATGCCAATGTACAAATCCACCGAGATCATGTACTACAACGCCGCCTATTTCGCCGGCGACAATGACCAGAACTGGGCCAAGTTCAAACATGACGACGCCTATTGGGCCGTCCAGGAACCGGTTCGCAGCGCCGCTTTGCACGCCACCGACGCGCAGCTTAAGGCTTTGAAGGATTGGGTCGTCGCCCACGATGGTTACACCTATGAAGTCCCAGCGAAGTGGGACGAGATGTTTACCACCGCGGCCAAGATGAAGGCCGACCGCGAAAGAGAAAACGTCAAAGACGACTTCTTCCCGGTTGGTTATGACTCCGACGCCAACATGCTCATCTCCCAGTTCGCCCAGCGCGGCATTCCATATACCACCAACGAGAACATCAACGACAAAGGCGACCACTTCCTCTTCGTCAATGATCAGGCCAAGGCTTTGGTCACCGATCTCGTTTCCAAGATCAACGATGGTCTCTTAATCACCAAAGGTCTTTATAGCGGCCAGAAATACACCAACGAATTCTTCACCAGCAGACAGTGCGCGATGACCATCGGCTCCACCGGCGGCTCTTCCTACAACGTCTCCGATAACTTCCCAGTCCGCCTCGCCCCAGTCCCATACTATGGCGATGCCCCGAAGTACATCCAGCAGGGTCCATCCATCGCCTTCTTCCATAACGGAAACCCATACATCCACAAAGGCGCCTGGCTCTTCTATAAGTACCTCGCCGATCCAGTGAACAACGCCACCCTCGCTCTCGAGAACTCCTACGACCCAGTCCGCAACTCCTCCTTCGAGGCCAAGAACTACAAGGATTGGATCGCCAAGCACGACAGCGACCTCAAATACGACATCCCATATCACACCAAGGATCTCCGTCAGAACTACATGCTTAGCCCAGTCTTCGTCGGCTCCGCTAAGGCCCGTACCGAGATGGATGCCCTCCTTGGCAACATCATCAACTCCGGATTGACCGTTGATGCCGCTTTCGCCGGCGCCTTCAATGCCGCGAAAGACGCTGCTTAATGAGGTAAAGTGAAATGAAGAAAACAAGAGCATTCTTCCTAATCGGCGCCGCTGCCATGCTTCTTGGCGGCTGCGCTGAGAATGAGGTCAAAACCCCGGTCGCGACCATCCTTGACGCGACCGCCGGTTCTTTATACGGAACCGTCAGCGATTTCTCGCTTGACCTCAAAGGCCAGTACAAGCCGGGCGAAGAACTGAAGTTCAAAGTCACCCCAGGGGAAGACTTCGCCAGCCGCGCCGGCACCGTCAACAATGAGGCGGCGACCCCGGTGGAAGGGGAGGAAGGCTTCTATAAGTACACCCTCAAGGAAGGTCAGAACCGCGTTATGGCCACCTATGACGTCGACAAGAACAAAGACTTCGTCGATGCCTTTAAGCTCAACATCCCTGACGACGTCTTCACCAAGGTCATGCTCAATGCCCCGACCAACGCTTCGGCCGCGGACCGCGAGAGCAAATACTATGACTTCAGACGCGATGGCATCGAGCAGGTGAACCTCAAAGGCTTCATCAATTACGTCGACGGCGACACCACCCACGTCGAGACCGTCAACTACGGCTACACCGTCAAGATCAGATACCTTGGCATCGATACCCCGGAATCCACCTCGGAAATCGAGGAGTGGGGCAAATCAGCTTCTAACTACAACAAGAGCCTTTGGACCAACGCCAAGAAGGCCATCCTCGTGTCCCAGGGTTGGGCCAGAGGAGACGAGGAAAAGGCCGCGACCGCCGATGGCAATCAGCGTTCGCTCGCCTATGTTTGGTACTCCACCAAGGACAATCCAACCAAGTCCGATTTCCGCTGCTTGAACCTCGAGATGGTCTATCAAGGCTTCTCTCAGGGCGTCGGATCCGTTTCCGATATGGGCAAGGAATACTACCTCGCCTTCGATAAGGCCAACATGTCCGCGGAAGTCAACAAACGCCACCAGTATTCTAGTGAAGTTGACCCGAACTACTACTATGGCACCCCAATCGAGATCACGATGAAGGAGCTCTATATGGACGGCGGCGTCAAGTCCCATTATGTCGACCAGAAGACCCTTTACCGCATCCACGGCTACGTCAGCCGCAAGATCGGCGGCGCCTTCTATTTCCAGGATAAGCCATCCTACACTCAGAGCGGCACCGATCTCCCAGAGGCTTATGGCCTTTACGTCTTCAGCTACGCCCAGACCGATATCGCCGTCGGCGATGAAGTCTCCGTCATCGGCGCTTTGTCCGAAT
>CADCLZ010000120.1 GCA_902802365.1 uncultured Erysipelotrichaceae bacterium
AAGAGGAAAAAGTCGAAGAATAGCCTTGCATCCATAGGATGAAATGGATAAGATAGCCGTGCGGAAATCCCGTAGCGGTTCCGTTAAGTCCCGAATCTTTAAGAGCGGTCTTAGATGCCGCTCTTTCTTTTGGAAGGAGAGCCATGGAAGAAGAAAGAAGAGCCATCGAAGCCTTGACGCCTCTATTAGAGGAGAAGGGCTACACCCTCTATGAGGTCAAATACCGCCTCAGCAAAGAAGGCCCGAAGCTGGAAGTGATCGTCGACCGCGACGAGCCGATCAGCCTCGATGACATCGTGAATCTCTCGGACTTCGTGAGCCAGCGACTTGACGAATCCGACCCGATTCAAGGGCCATACACCCTCGACCTATCAAGCGCCGGCGCGGAGAAAACAATCCCGCTGGAGAAACTGGAAAAGGCGATCGGAAAATACGTTCATCTCCATCTCTCCCACCCCGTATCGGGCGAGAACATCCTCGAAGGAACCTTGAAGGCCATCGAGGGCGGCGACATCATCTTGGCCTTAAAGGCCAAAGGAAAGAAGAAAGACGTCCGCTTCCCCCAAAAGGACGTCGACCAAGCGCGTTACGCGATCGAATTCTGATTGAAGAAGGTAAAAGAATATGAACAGCACTGCATTCAACGAAGCATTGGCCGAATTGGCCGCGAGCAAAGGCATTTCCAAATTAGGCGGGAGCAAGGAAGGGTTGGAGGATCCGATCGTCAACGTCGACATCGACCCGAACACCGGCAAGATCACCTTGGAGAACATCAAGCGCGTCGTCCCCGAAGTCGAGGATGACTACCTGGAGATCAGCGAGGAAGACGCCAACGCCGGGCTCAAGAAGAAAAAGTACAAGGCCGGCGATGACTATGTCATTCCCTGCCCGATCGAGCAGCTTAGCAAATTGACCGCGATGTCGGTCAAGAACCTCCTCCGCCAGAAGATCGCCGAGGCGGAAAGAAGCGCTCTTTACGAAGTCTACAAAGACCACATCGGCGAAATGGTCACCGGCACCGTCGAGAAGAGCGATGACCGCTCCGTCTTGGTCGACATCGGCCGCACCAAGGTCGAGCTCACCCGCCGCGAGATGATCGGCGATGAGTATTTCAAGATCGGCGATCAGATCAAGGTCTATATCCAGGAAGTCAAATCCGCCCATCCCGAAGAGAAGAAGGAGGGCGTCAAGCCGCGCGGCCCGCAGATCGAAGTCACGCGTAGCTCCGAGGGCTTCCTCAAGCGCCTCTTCGAAGAAGAGATCCGCGAAATCTATGACGGCACCGTCGTGATCAAGGGCATCGCCCGCGAAGCCGGCATCCGTTCGAAGGTCGCCGTCTATTCCGCCAACGATGACATCGACGCCACCGGCGCCTGCATCGGCCCGGGCGGCACCCGCATTCAGAAGATCGTCGCCCAGCTTGGCAATGGCAAAGAGAAGGAGAAGATCGACGTCATCAACTATTCGTCGAACCCCGCCGTCTTCATCATCGAAGCGGTGCGTCCGGCCACCGTCGTCGGCGTCGCGCTCACCGAACCCGATGCCACCCCGATGCCCAGAGCGGTCGCGGTCATCCGCGATGGCCAGCTTTCGATCGGCATCGGCAGAAGGGCGACCAACGCCCGCCTCGCCAGCCGCTTGACCGGTTGGTCCGTCGACGTCAAAGAAGAAAGCACCGCCAAAGAGCTCGGCATCCAATACATCAGCAGCGAAGAATGGATCGCCCGCGATGAAGCCGAACGCCGGGAGCGTGAAAAAGAAGCCTACCTCGCCAAAGCGCGCGCCGAGGCCGAACGCAAGGCCAAGGAAGCCGAAGAGGCGAAGCCCGTTATCAAGGAAGAGCCGATCGCCGCTCCGATTTCCGAGCAGCCGGCCCCCGTCGCCCCGAAGGCGAAAGCGAAGCCCGAGGAATTCCCGGCCGAGGCGATGAACCCGGTCGCGGCCGCCCTCGAAGCCGACCGCAAGGCCAAAGAAGAAGCCGCGCGTCAGGAAGCCTTGAAGGCCGAAGAAGAAGCGAAGAAGGAAGAAAAGCCCACCGAGCCGACCTTCGTCCAGACCACGACTTCGATCAGCGACCTCGAGAAGGAACTCGAATCCGCCAAGGAGAAGAAGAGCAAGCCCGTTTCCAAGAAACGCCCGCGCAAGATCACCGAAGAGGAAGTCGAGAACGTCGCCGCGCCGACCGTCCAGGCCCAGCCCGCGATGCCGATCTATTCCGAAGAGGAGATGGCGGAGATCGCCGCCGCCGAAGCGGAAGAAGCCAATGATTCCGACCTCGACGAAGACATCGACTACGAAGAATACGATCGTTATTACGATGACGATGAGGGAGGCCGCAGGTAAGGATGCGGAAGCAGAGCGTAAGAAGCGACTTCATCACCCGCGAAAGACTGCCGATCGGGCAGCTCTTCCGCTTGGCCAAAGCAAGCGGCGTCTTAAGGCTTAGCAAAACCTACGAAGAAAAGGGCAGGGGGATCTACCTCAAAAAGGATCCCTCGACCCTCAAATACCTAAGGAGCGCCAAAGGACTCAAACGCCTCGGCGCCAGCATCGAAGAAAGCACCCTGAAGCAGATGGAGGCCCTCCTATGAATAAGGAGAAGGCCCTCGGCTTCCTGGGGCTATTGAACCGTGGGGGCGCCCTCTTGATCGGCGATGCCCTCCGCCTCGGAATCAAGAAGGCATCGCTCATCGTCCTAGCGGAAGACGCCAAGGACGCCACGAAGCGCTTCTACGAGGAAAAGGCCAGCTTCCGGGCGATCCCCATCCTTTG
The DNA here is from genome assembly GCA_902802365.1 of uncultured Erysipelotrichaceae bacterium. Lineage (GTDB taxonomy): Bacteria > Bacillota_I > Bacilli_A > RFN20 > CAG-826 > Alloenteromonas. The sequence goes on from CADCLZ010000120.1 coordinate 2,773, forward strand.
GATGGAAAGCAAGGAAGAGCTCGGCCACGCCATCGGCTACGACGAAGTCGCGGCCATCGGCGTCAAAGATCAAAAGGCGGCGAGGAAACTCGCGGCCTTGCTGAAGGAAGGAGAAGAGAAATGAAGAAGAAACCGTATTACCCATCCCGTAAAAAGGAAGGCGCGAACAACAATAAAGGCCGCGTCTCGAACTACACCAATGACCGCGGAGGCCGCAAGCAGGAATTCGCCAAGGTCAATGGCGGCGTCTTCGTCTACTCGAAGCCGATCTCCGTCGCCGATCTTTCCAAAGCG
>CADCLZ010000121.1 GCA_902802365.1 uncultured Erysipelotrichaceae bacterium
TCAGCATGAAGAGCATCGTCTATAACACGATCGGCAACCCCAAAGGCGCGAAGAGCTGGCAGGATCATCTCGATCATGCCTTTCAGATGAAAGGGGCTTATACCGTCGATAAGTCGGCCATCGAAACCCTGACTGGGCCGATGGACGAGCAGGGGATCCTTGCCTCCAGCGGCCAGAAGCGCTTCACCAAAGAAGAGCTCCAAGCCTGGGTCGATACGGTGAAAGGCAAGCATCAAGAAGCGGTGGAGAAGATCCGCGATGGGCAGTTCTACATCAGCCCCGCGAAAGCCGGTTACTACGATGATGCCTGCACTTTCTGCCCATACCGCGATATCTGCTATGCGCGAGAAATAATGAACCGTTACCTTGATTTCGGCGAGGAGGAAGGTTGATATGGCCGATTGGAATCCAACCAAGAATCAACGGAAAGCCCTCGAAACCAAGCAAGGGAAGTTTTTGGTCGCCGCCGGAGCCGGCAGCGGCAAGACCGCGGTTTTGACCCACCGCATCGAAGAGCTGGTCCTTAAATCCGGTTTAGGCATCGGGTTTGGGAACCTTTTGGTTTTGACCTTCACGAAGAAAGCGGCCGCGGATATGAAGAACAAGACCCGGGCGATCCTTCTAGAAAGCGAAGCGGGGAGGAAGCTTCTTCCCGAGCTAGAAGGCGCGGCGATCACCACCTTCGATTCCTTCGCTTTGAGCGTCGTCAAGAAATACCATTACGAATTGGGCCTCCCCAAAGACGTCGATATCCTCGACGAAGGGTTGGAAAAAATCCAAAAGCTCAGGATCCTCGATGAGATTCTGGAACGGAAATACCAAGAAGCATTGGCAAATCCTTCTTGCCCCTTCGCCCATTTGGCGTTGAACCTCGCCTTCAAAGACGATCAAGAGCTGAGGGCGTTGATCCTAAAGATCGACGCGGCCGCCGATTTGGCGGAAAGCCGCGATGCTTTCTTCGCCGAATATAAAGCGAAGCATTTCGATGATCCTTCTTTCTTCGACCAAGCCTGGGAAAGCTTCCGGGATGATGTGATCGAGGACCTCAGGACGTGTTATCAAGCCTTCCTTTCCCTCGGAGTGGGGGATGAAAACGAAGCCGACGTCAAATTCCTGAAGGAGAAATTGGAATTGGCCGAGCAAGACCGCGACGTCTTCTGGAGCGATATGGTCACCGCGAAGTTCCCAAAAAAAGCCAAAGGGGCCAGCGAAGAATACGCGGCAGCGCGCGATAAAGCCAAAAAGCGTTGGTACGCCCCCGCCAAGGATTGCATCCGATTCTTCCCGCAGAAGGAAGAGCAGAGGGTGTGCTATCTGGCGACCGAACCCGATGTGATGGAAATCCTTTCTTTGGCGAAAGAACTCGGCGAAAAGATGAAGGAATTCACCTATGCCCATCATTGCTTCACCTTCGCCGGGATTGCTTCTTTGGCGCGCCAAGTCGTGAAGGGAAACCCCGAAGTTCAAAAAGAAATGCATGAGAAGTACCGCTTCATCATGATCGACGAATACCAAGACACCAATGACCTCCAGGAATCGTTCATGAATTCGCTTGGTTCCGAGAACGTCTTCCAAGTCGGGGACGTCAAGCAGTCGATCTACGGCTTCCGCAATGCCAACCCGACGCTTTTCGAAAGCAAAAGGAGGAGCTATGGGAAAGTCGGCGCGGAAGGGGAACTCATCACCCTCGCCGAGAACTTCCGTTCGCGGGAGCCGATCCTCTTCGGCATCAATGATCTCTTCCTCCAATTGATGGATGAAAAAGTCGGCGGGGTCGATTACAAAGATCATCAGGCTTTGTTATTTGGCAATGCCTCCTATTCTCCCGAAAACGATGACCGGCATAAGCCGGTGATCGCCACTTTCCATAGGAACCGCAAAATGGCAAAGGGCGAAGCGGAAGCCCGGGCGATCGCCGGGGACATCATCCGCAAGATGAGCGCGCAATACCCGGTGAGCGATAAAGGCGGCCTCCGCCCATGCGCTTATAAGGATTTCTGCATCTTGGTCGATAAACGCACCGACCTTGAGATCTATCGCCGGGTCTTCAATGAACTGAAGATTCCTTTCGAAGCGACCGAGAAAGGCGAATCGAGCCAAAAGGACATCACCTTGGTGTTCCGCAATCTCATCGATTTAATCCTGTGCCTGATGGGTGAAAAAGACGCCAGCGACAATCATCTGAAGCACTTGTATTTCTCGTTGGAAAGAAGCTTCCTCCTGCGGGAAAAGGATTCCGAGATCTTCGCCTCATCCGCAAAAGGCGAGTATAAGGAAAGCGAACTGTTCAAAAAAGCGCGCGCCGTGGGTGAAAACATCCGCGGCTGGAATCTTGAGGATGCGGTCAATGAGATTCTCCTCCAGTTCCAACTCGTCGAAAAACTGCCCGGCTTAGGGAAGGTGAAGGAGAATTACGC
>CADCLZ010000122.1 GCA_902802365.1 uncultured Erysipelotrichaceae bacterium
ATCGGCTCTAAGCCTTCTTCGCCTTCCAATTTCCCATAGAGGATCCCATATTCATCGATCTCGGACTCAATGCCGAGCTCTTTGAGCTCTTGTTGCAAAAGCCTTGAAAGGTCCAGCTCTTTGGGATCGCTGGGGATCGAGTCGGACGCCGAGTTCGACTGGGTATCGATTTTCACATAACGCAGGAAGCGCTCTAAATTCTCATTCATGATCTTTTTCTCCGAAAAACGTACCTATTGTACGGGTGGGCAAACAAAAAGCAATCGATATGGCGACGATTGCTTTGGGATTTGCTTTTCAAAGCGCCTCGGCGAGGGTTTGTTCAGGATTCGGATGTCTTGGGGACGATTTCATAGACGATGGTGCGGTCCGTGCGTCGTTTCGATTGCCAAAAACCGTTTTGTTGCTAACATACACGGGAAAGAGGTGCATCCATGAGCAAAAAAAATCTTGGGGCCTTAGATGAGAAAAGGACCCAGCAAATCGAAAAAGAATACCAAGCCGATCCGAAGAACGTGATCATCCGCAACGCCTTCAGCCGCACGCCGATCAGCGACGTCTTTTATGTCTCCAGCTCCCAGCCGGGCGTCGAGCCGAACTTCTCGGTGGCCGTCAAGACCCTCCCGGTCGCCAATCAGCGCCAGTCGGGGAGATGCTGGATCTTCGCCGCCCTCAATATCCTGCGCGAGAAGATCGCCAAACAGCTGAACCTCAAAAGCTTCGAGCTCAGCCAGAACTACATCTCGCTCTACGACAAGATCGAGAAGGCCAACTTCGCCTTGGAGGCGATGATCACCTTGGCGGAGAAGGACGCCGATGACCGCGTGAAGCAGTTCATCCTCAATATGCCGGTCTCCGACGGCGGGCAGTGGGACATGTTCGTGAACCTCGTCGCCAAATACGGCCTGCTCCCGAAATCCTGCTTCCCCGAGACCAAGCAGTCCAATTCGACCCGCGAGACCAATATGCTGGTCAACGCGGCGATCCGCAAATTCGCCAAAGACGCCCATGAGCTCGCGCTCTCGGGCAAAGTCGAGGCGATCCGCCCGCTCAAAGAGGAAGTCATGGGCAAGATCTATGATCTTTTCCTCAATGCCTTCGGCGTGCCCCCGAAGAGCTTCGACTTCGAATACACCGATGAGAAGGATAAATACCACATCGAACGCGGGCTCACCCCGAAATCCTTCTTCGAGAAATACATCGGCGAGAGGATCGACGAATATCAGTCCCTCATCAACTCACCAACGAGCGACAAGCCATACATGAAGAACTACACCATCGAGTACCTTGGCAACGTCAAAGAAGGCGCCCAGCTGAAGGACGGCTTGCCCGTCTGGTTTGGCTCCGACGTCGGCTTCTACCGCGACCGCGGCTCCTACGCCTGGGATTCCAATGCCTTCGATTTCGTCTCCGCCGTCGGCTTCCCGCTCGAATTCGAAAAAGGCGATATGCTCGATTACCGCCACTCGGCGATGAACCACGCGATGGTCATCACCGGCGTCGACATCGTCGATGGGGAACCCACCAAGTGGAAGATCGAGAATTCCTGGGGCGATGACAACGGCTTGAAGGGCTACTACGTGATGAGCAAAGAGTTCTTCGATAAGTTCGTCTACCAAGCCGTCGTCCTCAAGAAATACCTGACCGACGCGGAGAGGAAAGCCGCTTCGGAAGAACCCGCCCATTTCCCGCTTTGGGACCCGATGGGCACCTTGGCCGACTGAGAAAAGAAAGCGAAAACCCCGACGGGCCCCTTCTTCGAAGAAAGAGGCCAAAGGGGTTTTCTTTATCCCTGCGTATCGCGGGCGCGCCATTTGGGTTATAATCAATTCATTATGGCAAACGAGATCCTCGAACCTTTGGATCAATTCCCGCGTCTAAAGGAGCAAGTCGGGCAGAAAGCCGACGAGCTTTTCGACCGTTACGCCAAAGAGGCGAACGTCGATTTCGCCGCCAACAAAAAGACGGTCAACCGCTATAAGAGCCTCCTGCGCGAGATCAACGATCAGGCGGGCTATTTGGCGAAGCTGACCGGCAAGCGCGGCGGGTTCGTCTTCTTGATCGTCGCCTCGTTCATCCTCGCCGCGGTCGCGATCGTATTGGCGATTTTTCAGGTCCTTGGGAATCTATTCTTCATCTGGATCATCCTCGCCTTGATTTTGATCGCCGGCTCGGTGATGCTCATCATCTACATCGTCAAGAAACTGAACCCGAAGATCAAAGAGGCCGAGAACGCGAAGAAAGTCTTAGAAGGGGAAGCGCGTTCCACGCTTTCGAAGGCCCATGGCCAAATGGCCTTATTGAATCAGATGCTCGACTGGGGGATGCCCCAACGGGCGATCCATGAAGCGGTGCCCTTGCTCGATTTGGACGATAACTTCGACTTCAAGAAGTTCATCTACCTCGTCGAGAAATACGGCCTGGAAGAACCTGAGGAAGAGAATATCTCCACCTATCACGTCCAGACCGGCGCGATCCTGGGCAATCCTTTCGTCTGGGAACGCGACTTCGTGATGCGGATGTACGACAAGACCTACCGCGGGAGCATCGTGATCCACTGGACGACGACCTATACCGATAAAAACGGCACCCACACCCGCCACCATTCCCAGACCCTCACCGCGACGGTGGTGAAGCCCGCGCCTTCTTATTCGTTCTCGACCTATCTTCTTTATGGCAACGAAGCGGCTCCCAACCTTTCCTTCTCCCGCCACCCGACCGTCAAGATCGATAGCACCGAGAAGCAGCTCGACAAACAAGTCCGCAAAGGCCACGAGAAAGCCCAGAAGATCGTCCAGAAGTCGATGGTGGACGACGATCCCCACGACCTGGTCTTGATGGGCAACACCGACTTCGACATCCTCTTCAACGCCTTAAACCGCAACGAGGAGAAGGAGTTCCGTTTGCTCTTCACCCCGCTTGCTCAGCGGAACGAGCTCGCCCTCTTGAAGAGCAAAGATTATTATGGCGACGACTTCAGCTTCTATAAGGACAAGAAGATCAACACGGTCATGTCGCGCCACTCGCAAAGCGTCGACTTCCACGCCGACCCCGCGAAGTTCGCCGGATACGATTTTGAGGCGATGAGGATCAATTTCCGCAGATATACGGTGGATTTCTTCCAAGCCCTCTATTTCGACCTCGCCCCCTTGATCTCGATCCCGCTTTATCAGCACACCAAGCCCTCCGAATTCATCTACGATCATCCCTTCGAGATGCGTTCGGCGACCTCTTACTATGAGCATGAGGCGGTGGTCAATTCGTTCAACAAGGATCTGTTGAAGCCGGATAACTGCGACACCGACATCATTCTGAAGACCGAGTTCATCCGCAAAGACGGCGATTGGGACCAAGTCGAGGTCGTCGCCCATGGCTTCACCGCCATCCCGAAGGTCGCCCACATCTCCGTGCGTGGGGGCGATGGCTACTATCATGACGTCCCCGTCCATTATTACGTCTATGAGCCGGTCGAGAAGACCTCGTATATGTCGATCTCCAACCTCCCGAGCTCGCGTTATGATTTCTCGTGCTTCAATAACCCAGCCTGGCGCGATCTCATCTC
>CADCLZ010000123.1 GCA_902802365.1 uncultured Erysipelotrichaceae bacterium
AGACCTTGGACGGGACCTCGTTCCAGTCGTTGATGTACTTTTTGATCTCCGCGGTCTTCATCCCCGCCGGATTGCTTTCAATCTCGATCTTCTTGGTGATCTTCTTCCGCAACCAACCGAAGAAGAAGGCGATCGTCTTCCGCACCACCTACATCATCACCTTGGTGGCCGCGATCGCCGTCTCGATCTACACCTGGAACTTCCTCGATGTCTCAAACTACCTCGACCTAAAAGGCCAAGAGACCACGATCCTCGACGAGAACTACGTCGATCCCTGGGATGAGGATTGGCATTCAAGAGTCTGCTTCCCCGAGCGCAAGAAGAACTTGGTTCTTTTATATCTAGAATCCACCGAAGTCACCTTCGCCGACCGCGCCCATGGCGGGGCGTTCGAAGAATCGGTGATCCCCAATCTCACCGAGCTCGCCTTAGCCGGCGAAGACTTCTCGGGGGATGATACCACCCTTCAAGGGGCGATGTCTTTGAAGTTCACCGATTGGACGGCGGCGGCGATGTTCGCGACGATGAGCGGCCTCCCCTACAAGATCGCCTTAAGCGAAACCGCCTTGGGCGAAAAAGCCACCTTCTTCCCCGGCGTCACCACTTTGGGCGATGTCTTGGAGAACGAAGGGTATGACCAGACCTTCTATTGCGGCTCCCAAGCGACCTTTGGCGGCCGGAAGCTCCATCTGTCCGCGCATGGGGATTTCTCCTTCCGCGATTTCGCTTATTACAATTCCCTCCCCCTCACCGATCCCAATCACGTCGAATACGACGATTGGTGGGGCTATGAGGACTTCCATCTCTTCGACTTCCTAAAGCAAGGGGCGATTGAAAAAGCCGCCCAATACGAAACGGAAGGCAAACCCTTCAACCTCACCGCGATCACCGTCGATAGCCATTTCGGCGATGTCTTCCGCGGCGATGGCCATCTTTGCGAGCTTTGCGAAGATGACAGTGAGCACGAAGATCAATATTCGAAGGCCATCGCCTGCGATGATAGGCAGATCAAGCAGTTCGTCGATTGGTTCTTCGATCCCGCCAACGCGGAGATCGCCCCCACCACCAAAGCCAATACGGTGTTCGTCTTATTGGGCGATCACTGCACGATGAGCAAAGGCTATTGCCGGGAAGCCGTGGAAAGCGGCTACCAACGGAAGACCTACGCCAACTACTATAACGCCCAGCCGATCAGGCCCTATGACTCCGCCAAGAGGCGCGAATATTCTTCCTTCGATGCCTTCCCGACCATCTTAGGCGCCTTAGGATGCGATATCATCGGGGAGCGGCTTGGGATCGGAAGCAACCTCTTCTCCGACACCCCGACGCTGGTGGAACGTTATGGGGCGGAGGAATTAAACGAAGAGCTCCAGAAGACCGAATCCTTGATGAAGGGCCTTTTGGTCCCGAATACCGACTACGAATACTTAAAGGCCACCAAGCGCCTCCCGAGGGGCGAAGGCAACTGGGCCTCGGGCAGCAAATGGAACACCTTCTTGTTCGAGATCGATCATCTGGCCAATGAGCCTGAGCTCTTTGAATCGGGCTACGTCGAACTAAAGAAGGCCGATCACGTGATTCAGAAGATCCTTTTAGATCCCGCCGAAGAGCCGGACGGCGATTCCTTCTATACCGGCGTAAGCGATCCGATCACCCCGGGGATCTACGATCTTTCCTTCCATCTTCTCGGCGCCTCCGGGAACGATTACCTGATCGCCGAAAAGGAGGGAGAATCCCTCCTCTACGTCGACCCGAGCACGGTTTCGAGCGCGCTTTGATCCTGATAGGACTTCAGGAGCTCTTCTTCGGAGAGCTTCTTTTTCGCTTCGCCTTTTCGATCCAAGGCGATCTTCCCCTCTTTTAGGAGGATCAAGCGTTCCCCATATTCCAAAGCCAGCCTCACATTATGGATGACCATCAAAGCAATCATCTTCGGATGTCTTTTCACCAATTCATTGGTGATCGCCATCACGCGGTTCGCCGCGTTGGGGTCCAAGGCGGCGATATGCTCATCTAGAAGCAAAACCCGAGGCTCCCCAAGGCTAGCCATATATAGGGTCAAGGCCTGGCGCATGCCGCCCGAAAGGGATTTGACCTCGGTTTTGAAGTTATCTTCCAGCCCTAAGCCATATGCGGATAACTCCTTCTTGCAGGTTTCTAGATACTCTTTCCTTTTCCTGCCTTTCGGCATCGCCAAAATGAGGTTCTCCATGACCGTTAGATTGGGGGCGCTCCCCTTCAATGGGTCCTGGAAGACGATCCCGATCTTCCGGCATCTTACATGGGGCTTTTCTTTGTCGATGCTCTTCTCGT
>CADCLZ010000124.1 GCA_902802365.1 uncultured Erysipelotrichaceae bacterium
GGTATCTTTTATCCTCCGCGAAGAGGAGGGTATGCCCAAAGCTTTCCCCGGGGCCGATCGAACGGTAAAGCAGCTCTTTGCCATGATAGGAATAAGAGACGATTGAGACGCGGCCCGAAACTAGAAAAGCCACCGCGCGGCATTCCTCGCCTTCATGGAAAAGCATCTGACCCTTCTTGACGGCGACTTCTTTCCCTAAGGAAAGCTCCTCTGGATTCAAGAGTCTCAATAAGTCTTTCATAAGCGTGATATTTATCACAGTTATTGTAAGGGATTCTCTTTATAATGTCACGCGGAGGAATCCTCTTGAAATGAATAGCAAATCCTTACTCTATCTCGTCTTCGTCAGCCTCGCCCTCGTTAGCTGCGGCCAAGGTGAACCATGCAACGAATGCTCTACGCTTCCGGATGATCATTACGAAATCAAATGGGTGACCCCGACCGGGACGCCGACCTTAGCCTTTTATGATCAAGGCGCAAACGCAAACTGGACCTCGTCCAGCCAACCGGCGACCGACGTCGTCCCCGCCTTCGCCACCGATAACTACGACGCGATCGTCTTTGACGGCTATGCCGAGCTCAAGAACGTGATGGACAACAAGCGGAATTATCAGCTTGCCCGTTGGATCTCCCAAGGCACTTTCTATCTGGTCAGCACGAAGCATAGCAAAGACGACGCCTTCCAGGCGAATTACACGGTCGACGCCTTCGTGAAAACGGGGAACGCTTCCCAAAGCTTCCTTTCTTTGGCCAAAGACTTCTGGCGGTGGAACCTCTCCGAAGAGAACGTGACCTACGAAGCGGGCGTCGCGGACGTCAGAAGCAATCTTCTCGGCGCGGACAATTACGATTATTACCTGGTCGCCGAACCGGTTTTGACCGCGGTGAAACAGCAATTAAGCGCCCGCGATAACCCGGTCGCCCTGAACGTTGTCTACGATCTTCAGGAAGAATGGGCTAAAGCCCATAACGGAGCGAAAATCCCCGCGGCCGGGCTCTTCGTCAACAAAACCTCTTACGCGAATCATCGGTTGGCGATGGACGCCTTCTTGGCGAAGACCGATGAAAGGATCGTCACCGCGATCGACGAGCCCGATACCGCCTTCGATGCTTTAACCGCCTATGAGGCGGAAGATACCACCTCGGCGAATGACTGCGCGAACCGCTTTGGCTTCGCCCCGGCGATCGTCAAAGCCCTTCAGGGCAATGGCGCGAACCGCTTTGGCCTCCTCAAGCGGAACGAAGTCACCAGTTTGTCTGCTGTGGCCTCCGATTTCGCTTCGGCATTAGGCGAGAACATCGCTTTCCCGTCAACCTTGTTCCTTAGCTGATGGAGAAGCCATGAAGAAAAGACGCGCCCTTATCGAAATCCTTGCTTCGGTCCTAGGGGTCGCCTTTTTGATTGGCATTTGGGCGATTGTTTCGGCGGTTCTTGAAGGCCAAGGAAACCATCTATTGCCTGGTCCATGGAAGACATTAATCTCGATGGGGTCGTATCTTTTTGGTGCGGAAGCCCCATCGACTTGGATCGCTTTAGGCTGGACTTTGGCCAGGATCCTAATCGGATTCGCGATCAGCTTCGTAACCGCGGGAATTCTTGGGATCATCGCTGGGTTTTTCCCGTTTTTTTATCGGTTCATGAAGCCGGTTGTGGGGGTGTTCCGCGCTTTTCCGACCGCGGCGATCGTCGTGATTCTGGCATCTTTATTCGTCCGACCGGACTTATTTGGCCAGCGTTCTTACATTCCTTGCTTTCTCGTGTTCCTTGTTTGCTTCCCGTTGATCTTTGAAGCTTTCGCGGCCGGGATCGCCAACGAGAATCCAGAAATCAAAGATTCCCTTTCCTTGGAATGCGGACCAAGAAGCATCAAGAGCTTAAAGGTTTATCTCCCGGACATGATGCCTTTTGTCTTATTGGCATCCACGCAGTCTTTGGGGCTCGCCGTCAAAGTTTCCGTCATGAGCGAATTGCTGATTTACAGTTCCCAAGGGACATCGCATTCGACGGGAATCGGTATCCTAATTGTATTTGAACGCTTTAACGGAAGCGTGGAAAATGTCGTCCCATTAAGCATAATAGCTTTACTGATGGTTTTGATGCTCAGCGTCCCGCTTTGGATCGTGACCCGGAAATTTAAAAATCAGACTCATAAGAACTGAAAAAGGTCCTAATAGAAATAATAAGGATTAAAGGGCGGAATCAACATTAGTAGTTTTTTAGTAATGTGAATTTGTGGAGAAATCGCGGCTAAATCAACTTAAAAAATGGCAATCCATTCATAGTTAATAATTTTAAAACAATAGTAAATAAG
>CADCLZ010000125.1 GCA_902802365.1 uncultured Erysipelotrichaceae bacterium
CATCCACGTCGAGACCGAAGGCCCGATCGAAGTCGTTGGGCCAAAGGAATTCGCCCTCGTGGGCGGAAGCTCGGCGATCTTCGTCAAGAGCCTGCCGGTCAAGAAAGAGACCCTTGCCACCTTGAAGGTGAAAGGCGAGGCGGGCGAAAGCGAGATCCGCTTGGTGGTCGAATAAACAAAAAAGATGGCGCGCAGCCATCTTTTTCTTTTGCCTTAATAACGGTTATGGACCTTTTCGGCGAAGCCGGGCAGATCCTCGAAGGAGACTTTTCGGTCATCGAGGATGAGGAAGCCGGAGAACAAGCCAAAGACCTGGTGGGCGGTGCTCCGGATGATCAAGGCGTTGGTATCCGCGAAGCGGTCCATCACCGGTTTGAAGTCCATCTGGACGTCCCCGGAGGAAGAACGGAACTTCCATGGGGTCATATAGTCGTCTTTGCCTTTGCGATTGAGCGGGATATCGAAGCGGACGTCATCGAGCTTATAAGCCTTCTCGCCATAGAAGACCATGTTCTCGCTGGCGGCTTTGGTATCGCCGAAGCCATAGCCGAGGTTCCAGCCAAAGGGCACCCCGTTGAGGCTCGTGTTGAGCGAGGACCAATACCAAGTGTTGTCATAGGTCCAGACCCCGCGCCCCCAATCGAGCACGCCGAAGCAAGAGCCGCAGTCAAAGGAAAGATCGCCGACTTTGAAGTAGCCATTGGCCCGCTGATTGTTGATCTTCTGATTGTAATAGAAATGGTGTTTTTTCGGCCAAGGGGTGGCGATGACCATCGAGTTATCGCTGGTCTCTTCGAGGACGATATCCCAATGGAGATCCTCCCCCGCTTTCCCGAATTTCTTATAGAAGCCGGTCAGGTGGCGGCGCTTCTCGCCCTCATGGACGAAATGGAACTCCGTGCCGTTCTTCGAGAAATGGACGTCGCCTTCTTTGGAGGTCTTGGGCATATTGAATTTGCCCATCGGGAAGAAGCCGAGGATCGTCTTGGTGACCTCCCAGGGCCTTTCGCCAAAGCTCAAGACGGAGGCGGAGACCAAGGAGATATAGCCATCGTCGGATACCGTCAAGGCCAAGCCGTGGTCTTTGTTGCCAATATAGTAATAATCCCATTCCTTGATGCGGAACTTCGGGGCTTTGATGCTGTTGCGGTCATAATCCTTGACCAAGGAAAACGCGTAGCCGGGTTCGGCTAAATTGCCCTCTTCATTGAGCAAGGGGCCCACGCCCATCTTATGTTGCTCGCCCATCGAAAACACCTCCGCGAAATATTGTTTCTCTCTTCAAGGATAAACCAAAAACGGCAAAGCCGTTATGCTTAATTGGATCCGCGGCTCAGCCGATGGGAAAGCACCGCGAGGCTCGAGGCCAGATTGACGTTGACGATCGCCGCGCCGTCGGGGACGCTAAGCGAAGTGGGCGCAAAGTTCCAGATCCCGGCGATCCCGCAGCTTAAAGATAGATCCGCCACTTCCTGGGCGGCGGAGGCCGGCACGGCGATGATCGCGATCGAGGCGCCCAAACTAGGCAAAACATTGGGGAGTTCGTTCAAGTGATAAACGGTCTTCCCGCCGATGCTCTTGCCGATGACTTCTTCATCGATGTCGAAGGCGGCGAGGATGCGGATCCCCATCTCTTCGAACGGCGGATAGTTGAGAAGGGCCGCCCCCAAATGGCCGGCGCCGATCAAGATCGCGGCTTTCGGCGCGCGATATCCGAGGAATTCTTCAAGATCCTCGATCAATTGGTCGAGGTCGCGGCCGCGCTTGGGCTTGCCCGAGACGCGGGAAACCGCCTGGAGGTCTTTGCGCACCTGCTCTTCGCTATAGCCAAGGCGCACGGCGATCTTCGGCGAGGAGACTTCGGAAAAACCCTCCTCCTTCAATTCCTTGAAGTACTTGAGGTAGACCGGATAACGTTCCAATTGGTTCTTCGAGAATCGCATGATAAAGATATTTTTACTTATTTACCGAAAAAGAGGAAGCCCCTTTCTTCCTTCTGGCGATCTTTCGCGCATCGATTGGGCCATCTTCTTGCCGTCGCAATCGCCGAAGACCTTGATCATGCAGCCGCTGATCATCGGGTTCAGATCCATGCCGAGCTCGATGGCGCGGGCATCGGTTTTCGGGAATAATCTTACCATATCTTTCTTTTTGAAAAGAAAAGGCCTGACGCCTTGGCATCAAACCATTTGTCTTTCGCTGGCAAGGTTTAATGAAAATGA
>CADCLZ010000126.1 GCA_902802365.1 uncultured Erysipelotrichaceae bacterium
ATTCAAGGACAAAAACAATCTTCATTTCGGTGCTCCTTAGAGCGAAAGGATAATACCACGAAACAAAGAGAATACAACCCTTTTACAATCAGCCCCTCTCATAGAGAAGGGAAAAAGTCCGCTGCCATCGCGGATAGTGGAACATAATCCCATTCATGAGAAAAGGAAAACGCGGAGGCAGCCGCCCCCGCGTGTTTTCATTTTCCTTTAGCGCTTGACGCCGAAGCGGACGGCCGTCTCGATGTCGAGGGTTCCGACCCAAGAGGCATCCCAGGCAGAGGGCTGATCGTCAGCCTCCACCTCAATCCGGGCAATCGTCGAATCCTTGACGAGGTTCGCGCCGACATAGGTGACGGACTCAGGGATATAGAGCTCGGTCGGGCCATTGATCTCGCCAAAGGCGTTGGCGCCGACGGAGAGCAAGCCATCATTGAGGACCAAGGAGCGGATCGTGCCCATGCCTTTGAAGGCGTTGTCGCCGACCAAACGCAAGGAGCTCGGAAGCTCAAGCGGAAGTTTCTTGGAAACGCCGGTGTTGAAGTTCATGAAGGCGCCATCGCCGACAACCTTGAGGGTGGTCGGCATCAGGAAGGACTCCATGTTGGCGATGCCAGAGAGAGCATACGGAGCAATCTCCTCCACGTTATCCGGGAAGACGAAGCTGCCGCCATAGGAAGCGCCATGCGCCGCCGCGACCAGTTTCTTGAAGTCGCTGGTGAAGAGGAGCTTGCGGTCATCCGAGGGGGTGAATTCGGCGCTCTGCGAGGTAAAGCCGGAGATGGCGGGGCCAGTATTCACGGCTTCCGCATCGATGAAGCGGGTATCGGCCTTGATGGAGACGTTCGCGGAGCTGTCGCGGCCGATGATGGCATATCCACCGTTGCTGTCGCCGGTGTATTTGAAGCCGCTCTGGGCGCTCGCTTCCGTCAGCATCTTTGAGCCCTTGTAAACGCCAGGCCCCAGATATCTGAGTGAACTGGAGAATTTGCCGGCGCTGGCCGGGAGTTCAAGGCAGTTCTCGAAGGCGTGGGCGCCGATGCCGAAGAGGGCATCAGCCTCGGAGTAAGTGACCTTATTCAATTTGGCGCAGTCCTTGAAGGCCTCGGAGGCGATGAAACGGGTATCCGGTTCGATCGTGACTCTCTCGAGAGCGCTGTCGCGCGGCTCCATGAGGATGAAGTAGCGGAGCGTCTCGTTGCCGAGGTAACGGATGCCATCCAAAGTCTCATTGAAGATGAGTTTGCCATCACCCTCGAAAGCATAGTCACCAAGGGTCGTTAAGCCGGGATTTGCGGTGTTTCCGACGCGAACTCTGCGGAGTTTGGCGCAGTTCGCGAAGGCGCGCTCGCCGATGGAAACGACGCTGTCCGGAATGAGGACGGAGGTCAATTCGGGGCAGTTATAGAAGGCGCGATTCCCGATGTTCTTGATGTCGTAGATGACGACCGCGGAGATCGCTTTGACGCCCGCGAAGGAGTTATCCGCGATGTCCCCTTTGGTGAGGATGACTTCCTTCACCGTCTCCGGGATGGAGGAAGAGGACGGACCGAAGAAGAACTGGAAGTTCCCGACAATCAGGGCGGGGTTGAATTTCAGAATGGTGAGATGGGTAGAGGCGAAGGCGCCTTTGACGACGCGGGTGATGTTATCCGCGATGTCGAACTGGCCGGTCTTGTTCGGAAGGACGAAGGCCAGCAAACGGGAAGTCGGATTCCCTTTGTCATCGACGGCGAGATTCTTGATCAACGCGCCGTTCTCGAGGTAGAAGTGGCCGTTCTTCGCGACGGTGATGACGTTGAGCTCAGGGCAGCCGACAAAGGCATAGTCGCCGATCGTCTCGACATTCGCCGGAATGTGCACGCGGACGAGCTTCTTCTCGCGGAACGCTTCAGATTGGATCGCCTTGACGGGCTTCCCTTCGAACGTTTCCGGGATGATGACGTTATTGGACGCGCCGACGTAATCCTTGATGGAGAATCCTTCGCCATCGAGATCACGCTCGAAGACCAAGCCATCGGATGTCGCATCGTTCACGGTGATTTCGCTTCCGGAATCATCGATGATCGCGGAAGGGATCGAGGGCTCATCTCCACCCTTGTCTTTCTTTTTGCAGCCGACGAGCAAAGCACTGCAGGCCAAGATCGTCAGAGCAATGTTCCTGACATTTCTTTTCATTGTAAAACCTCCTAGAGGGCAATTTTCATAAA
>CADCLZ010000127.1:0-2181 GCA_902802365.1 uncultured Erysipelotrichaceae bacterium
AACTTCCATTACGAAACCCTTTGCCTTAAGGCAAAAGTCATCGGCTTGTTCGTCGATGGCGTCGCGGTGGACAAGATCGAGGAGAAAGGCGAAGTCGCTCTCGACGAGACCCCGTTCTACGCTGAGTCCGGCGGACAGGTCTCCGACCATGGCGTTTTGGAGAACGATTCCTTCCGCGCCAACGTGGTCGATGTCTCCAAAGCCCCGGCCGGCCAGCATCTCCAGCACATCGAAGTCGAATATGGCGAGCTCCATGTCGGCGACGAATTGATCGCCAAAGTCGATGAGCGGAAACGCGAACTAACCAGACGCAACCATTCGGCCACCCACCTTCTCCATGCCGCGATCGGAAATGTCCTCGGCGAGCATGTCGACCAGAAGGGTTCCTTCGTGAACGAAGACTATCTCCGTTTCGACTTCACCGCGATGAAGGCGCTGACCGAAGAAGAGAAGCGGAAGATCGAAGATGAGGTCAACGAGAAGATCTCCGAAGCGATCCCGCAGGTCACTAAAGTTCTCCCGATCGAAGAAGCGAAGTCGCTCGGCGCGGAGATGGAGTTCTCCGAGAAATACGGCGATGTCGTCCGCGTCGTCACCTTCGCCGAATACAGCAAGGAATTCTGCGGCGGTACCCATGTCACCAATAGCCGCGACATCGGTTTGTTCGTCATCGAAAGCGAAGAAGCGATCTCCAGCGGCACCAGAAGGATCCAAGGAAGGACCTCGTTAGGCGCTTACCGCTATCTCGATAACAAAAGAAGATTGCTTAGCAATCTTGAAGGTTGCTTCCCTGGCTCCAGCGACAAGGACGTCCTTCAGCGCGAGAAAGCCTTACAAGCCGAAGGGGCGAGCCTTAAGAAGGAGCTCTCTTCCTTGAAGGACAAGCTTTCCTCGATGGAAGCCAAGAAGCAGCTAGAGGCGTTCGAAGACGTCAATGGCGTCAAACTCTACGTCCATCATTTCCCGGAGATGGAAAGGAATGACCTCCTCCGCATGGGCGATAACCTCAAAGTCGTCCATCCCGATTACCTGATCCTCATCCTCGGCGGCAAACAGGAGCATCCTCTGGTCTGCTTAGCCGGCGGCAAAGGAACGAAGCTCGGCGCTGGCCAAGCGGTCAAGATGGTGAGCCCGTTATTGGAAGCTAGAGGCGGCGGCAAACCGGAGATGGCTTCCGGCTCCGCCAAATCGATCGCCAAACTCGAAGAAGCGAAATCCCTCCTCAAAGGAGCTTTATAAGGAGAAAGACAATGGCAGAACCCAAAGAAAACGAAATCGTCATCAAGAAGGACGATGGCAGCGAACAGACGCTGAGCATCCTCTTCTTCTACGAGAACCCGGAACGCAAAAAGACGTTCTACTTCCTTTACAAGGAAGAGACCCCGGAAGACGTCTTGGTGCTCACCAGCGTCGACGGTGTCTCGATGGAATACCCGAACGAAGAAGAACTCGAGGAGGCCGAGGAGATGCTCGACACCTACGAGAACGATCCGAAGATCGCCGAAGCGAGGAAATAAGCCTCTTTCTTAGAAAGAGAAACTCTTGTGAGAGCAGTGCGAAATCTCTATAATCTAAAACGCGCAAAAGGAGCATAATCCATGGCAGAAGAAAAACTGATCCTTACCCAAGAAGGGTACGACCAATTGGTGGCGGAATACCGCCATCTCAACGATGTTGAAGTCCCTGAGGTCCGCCAAGCCGTCGCCGACGCCCGCGCCCAAGGCGACTTAAGCGAGAACTCCGAATACGATGCCGCCCGCGATCGTCAGGCGAAAGTCGAAGCCCGCATCAATGAAATCGAACATATGTTCGATATCGCGGTCATCGTCAAACCCGACGCCAAAGGCAACAAGATCGGCCTTGGTTCCGTCGTCACCTATCTCGAACTCACCGGCGAAGGCGAGGGCGAGGAAGTCACCGTCAAGTTGGTCTCGACCGTCGAAGCCGACCCGCTCGCGGAGCCGCCGCTCGTCTCGAACGAGAGCTTGCTCGGCAAAGCGTTGTCCGGCCATGTCCCCGGCGACCGCATCATCGTCGATTCCGCGGATCCCTACGAGATCCAAGTCATCAAATTCGAACGCGGCAAATAAGCCTCTCATCGAAAGAATCCAACCGAGAGAAATCTCGGTTTTTCTTTTTTGCCCAAAACGCGAAATCCAAGACTATATAGTGGTGGAGGTA
>CADCLZ010000127.1:2203-3890 GCA_902802365.1 uncultured Erysipelotrichaceae bacterium
GTGGTCACTGTCATCGCAATCGTCGCCATCACGGTCGTCGATTCCATGACCGCCCCACAAGCCTCGACGCCCACAACCAACACGATTCCCGCCGATAGCGATTTGATCGCCGTGAGCCTAGATGGCGAGATCCGCCATCCGGGAACCTATTACATCGAAGAAGGCGAAACCTTGGAAGAAGCGATGGATATGGCCGGCGGGCCAACGGCGAATGCCGATCCATTGGCCTACAATACGAGTTATATCTGCGAGAACGGGATGAGCTTCTACATCGCCCCGCTTTATGACAATACGAACACTTGTTCCACGGAGCCGATCGTCAAAGTGAACGTGAACGCCGCCGGGAAGTCCGAGCTTCTCAATGTGCCAGGTATTGGCGAAGCGGTGGCGACGGCGTTGATCGACTATCGGACCAACACCGCGCTCTTTGGCCGGATCGAAGAGATCAAAAACGTTTCGGGCATCGGAGACGCCACGTTCCGAAAAGCCCGCGACTTCATCACCCTCAAAAGCAAAGCGACTAGCTGAACCATGGGCGCCTTCTTCGCCCTTCTCGGGGCAGTGGTGGGATATTATCTAGGATATCAATGGAAGCCAAATACCCTTATTCCATCGATATTATTCGGATTGCTTTTTGTTTGCATTTCTTTTCGAAAGAAAAAGCTCTGGTTTTATCTTGTTCCATTGCTAATGGCCTTTCTCATTCGCCTGATTCCCTGGGCGGGAAAAGAAGGGATCAAAGAAGTCGAAGGCATCGTCGTATACGCGCGTAACAACTATTTCATCATTCAGTCCGGCTGGGCGAGGTATTACGTCTATGAGAAAGGCTCGTTACGCGAAGTTGGGGATTATCTTCATTGCTATGGCTTGAGCCAAGAGTTTTTGAACACGACCTATGAAGGCCATTTTGATTTCGGCCAATATCTTTACCAAAAAGGCGTACTATACACCTTTCGGGCGAGAAGCATCGACGCCCCGTTCCAAATGCCCGTCCGCTTTCGGGAGATGGAGCGGAAGTTCCTCTCTTTCTTTTCCAGCGGAACCCAAGGCCTCCTCGATGCGATCCTTTTCAACCATAAAGACCTCAATAACGAAAGCGTTGCCTTGGCTAGTTCGCTTGGCTTATTGGGCGTTCTTTCTTCCAGCGGGCTCCTTTATGGCAGCGCCCTCCGGATAATCCGTAAGCTTTTAAGCTTAAAGCTCTCAGAGAAGGTCGCGTCGGTTCTTGTTTTGGCGGTGGCGGCGTTCCTTCTTCCTTTCGCGATGGGTGCGTGCATGGCGGTAGACGGTAATGTCGCGACAGACGCATTCGGTCTCGTCGCCATGGTCGCGATGACACCTCTCATTTCGATACAGCTTCTCGGCTACATCTATGAGCGCGTTGCTGTCAAAAACGGTACGACAGCTGAAAGAAAGTCCAGAGTACAGGTCAAGGCGGCATCGCCTGTGGGCGCTGAACTGAGTGACGAAGAAAAGTACGCAGTTATAGAATTATAACGGGCGCCTGGAGCTAAGCTCCGACTATAGATTTTGTAAAGGATGACATATGAGCAAGCTTTACTGCATGATAACAATCGTTGACAGGAGCAGGGTGAATGAATATCTGAAACTGTTCGACGAACATAATGTTCCGATGGGAATGGTCTGCAGGGGAGAAGGTACTGCAAGCACCGAGATCGAGGAGCTG
>CADCLZ010000128.1 GCA_902802365.1 uncultured Erysipelotrichaceae bacterium
ACAGCGAAGAAAGCTTCCAATAAACGGAGGCTTTTTTCTTTTATCAATCCGTGGTTGATTTTTCTTTCTTTATGCTAATATACAAAATGTAAATGTTCTGTCGTAGACAGTCTCATCTTTGAAAGATGATTCTCGGAAAAATACGGCTGAAAGGACAAAAAATGGATAAGTTCAATTCAATCCCGGCCATCCCTTTTGAGGGGCCAAACAGCAAGAATCCCTTTGCTTTCAAATTCTATGATAAGGACCGCATCGTGTTAGGGAAGAAGATGTCTGAGCATCTCCCCTTTGCGATGAGCTGGTGGCATAACCTCGGCGCCGGCGGCACCGACATGTTCGGCCGCGATACGATCGACAAGCGGTTCGGCGCCAAAGAAAAGGGCACGATGGAACATGCCAAAGCCAAGGTCGATGCCGGCTTCGAGTTCATGAAGAAACTCGGCATCGAATACTTCTGCTTCCATGACGTCGACCTCGTCCCGGAAGCCGCTGATATCAAAGAGACCAACCGTCGCCTCGATGAGATCAGCGACTATATGCTCCTGAAGATGAAACAGACCGGCATCAAATGCCTCTGGGGCACCGCGAACATGTTCTCAAATCCGCGGTTCATGAACGGCGCCGGCAGCACCAATTCCGTCGACGTCTATTGCTTCGCGGCCGCCCAGATCAAGAAGGCCCTCGACATCACCGTCAAGCTCGGCGGCCGGGGCTATGTCTTCTGGGGTGGCAGGGAAGGTTATGAGACCCTGCTCAACACCGATGTCAAATTCGAGATCGATAACATCGCCCGCCTGATGCATATGGCGGTCGATTATGGCCGTTCGATCGGCTTCAAAGGCGACTTCTACATCGAGCCGAAACCGAAAGAGCCCTCCAAGCATCAATATGACTTCGACGCTGCGACGGCGATCAACTTCCTCCGTACCTATGGCTTAGACAAAGACTTCAAGCTCAACATCGAAGCCAACCACGCCACCTTGGCGGGCCATACCTTCGAGCATGAGCTCCGGATCTCCGCGATCAATGGGATGCTCGGCTCGATCGACGCCAACGAAGGCGACCCGCAGCTTGGCTGGGACGTCGACCGCTTCCCGGCGGATGTCTACACCGCCACCTACGCGATGCTCGAAGTCGTCGAAAACGGCGGCCTTACCGGCGGCTTCAACTTCGACGCGAAGACCAGAAGGCCTTCCAATACCTACGAAGACATGTTCTTGGCCTTCATCCTCGGCATGGATACTTATGCCCTCGGCCTATTGAACGCGGAAAAGATCATCCAAGACGGCCGCCTCGCCGAATTCAAGAAGGAGAAATATTCTTCCTTCGAGTCCGAGCTTGGCAAGAAGATCGTCTCCGGCAAAGCAAACCTCGTCGAGCTTTCTAAGCGCGCGGAGGAGCTTGGTGATGCCAAGGCCCCCGGCAGCGGAAGCCAAGAATACCTTGAAGCCGTCGTTAACCAAATCCTCTTCGGAAAATGAAATATTTCCTCGGCCTTGATCTAGGAACCAGTTCCCTCAAAGGCGTTCTCATCGACGAGAATGCCAAAATCGTCAAAGAAGCGAGCACGGATTATCCTCTCCATCTTTTCGACGAAGTCAAAAGCGAGCAGGATCCTTTGGATTGGGCGAAGGCCGCCAAAGCGATCATCGCCGAGCTTTCCCAAGGGAAAGAAAACGATGTTCGTGGGATTTCCATCGCCGGCCAAATGCATGGTTTGGTCCTTTTGGACCAAGAAGGCAAAGTCATTCGGCCCTGCATCCTTTGGAACGATGGAAGAAGCTCCGAAGAGACCCGTTATCTGAATCATGCGATTGGGAAGGACCGCCTGCTCAATCTTACCGGCAACATCGCCTTCCCGGGCTTCACCGCCCCGAAGCTTATGTGGGTGGAGAAGCATGAACCCGAACTCTATAAAAAGATCGCGAAGATCTTGCTGCCTAAAGATTACCTGGTCTATGTCTTGACCGGGCGTTTCTCCAGCGATTATAGCGATGCCGCGGGCACCTTATGGCTCGATGTCGCCAACAAGAAGTGGTCGAAGGAAATGCTTGAGATCACGCATTGCGACCCCGCATGGCTTCCCCCGTTATTCGAAAGCTATGAAGCGGTTGGCCCGCT
>CADCLZ010000129.1 GCA_902802365.1 uncultured Erysipelotrichaceae bacterium
CCTTGAAGGCCGAAGTCGACACCGCCGAAGAATATGAGCGGCTCGAACGCTACCTGACCTTCAGCGGCGGCGATCTTTCGCTCTCCGCTTCCTTCATTTCCTCGAGCGGCGGCACCGACAGCATGTCCTACCCGGATGAAGGCTTGGACGATCTGCTCGATGACCAAGTCGCCCGCATCGAATACATCGAGACCTCGAATTCCACCAATGTCCCGGTCGTCGTCATGAAGATCTCCGAGAACGGCAACCGCCGGCAGAACTTCCTCGATCTCATCGATTATTGCAATAGCAATACCTCGGAAGATGACCCGGAGACCGAAGACGCCGATGAGAGCACTTCCTGCAACCTCCTCGTCTGGGGCAACCGCCATGATAACGACGTCCCCGCCGAAGGCTATGTCCAGGTCGGCGACCCGAACGTCGACTCCCGCATCATCTATTCGGAACCCACCACGGTGAATAACGCCCTCTGGTATGCCGAAGATGACCGCGAGGAAGATCAGCGCGAATTCCCGTATCTCCAGTTGGTCCCGAAATCCGGCCCGACCGTGAGCGCCGCCTCGATGTACCGCGAAGCGCGCTACCTCCTCAATATGCTCAACGCGGATCCGCTCGACTATCAGATCGACTTCCTCTATGAGCAAGAGGCCGAGGCGACCGTCGAGAATCTCCTTTCCCTCGATTGGAACAGGAGCCTCGCTTGGAGCCGCACCCTCATCGCGACCTTGATCGCCGTGGTGTTCGCCGCTTTGATCCTCGCCCTCTTTGAACGGCTCTTCGCCGTCTCGATGAGCGCTACCGCGCTTGGCAGCATGATCCTCACCTTGCTGTTCTTCTTCCTCTTCCGCGCCGAATTCAACATCGCCGCTTTGGTCGGCTTGGCGCTGGTTGGGATCTTGAGCCTGTTTGGACAGCTCTATTACAACTCCCGTCTCCGCGATGAGCTCTATAAGGGTCGCACGCTCCATAAAGCCAACCAGGAAGCCGCGAAGAAGGCGATCTGGCCGACCGTCGATGCCTCCGTCGTCGCGATCATCCTTGGCCTCTTCTTGTATCTTCTTGCTGGCGACATCGTCGCCAAGATGGGCATCATGCTTGTTGTCGGTGGCTTCGTGAGCGCGCTCATGAACCTCATCGTCTATCGCTTGCTCGTCTGGATGCTCACTTCCGATAACAACCTCCAGAGCAGCTTCCCGCAGCTTCTCAACGTCAAGAAAGAGAAGATCCCCGATATGCTCAAGGAAGAGAAGCAGTCCTACTTCGGGCCATTGGCCGAACGTGACTTCTCCAAAGCGAAGAAACCGGTCGGCATCGCCGCCGCCCTCTTATTGGTCGCCGGGATCGTCACGATGATCACCTTCGGCGTGATCAACGGCACCGTTTATAACGACGCCGGCCTCAATGAGCCGAAGTCCGTGCTTTATTTGGAAGCCCGCACCAGCGCCAAGGCCAACAATGCCGGTTATGATAACGATTCCCCGATCCCATCCTTAGGCACCGTCTATCAGGCGTATTCCTATGAAGCCGATGGCACGACCATCAGCGACACCCCGTCGAACGAGCAGGCGAAGAACTCCTTGCTCCGCAACATCGCCTACCAGGAGAAATCGTTCAGCGATCTTTATGGCAGTGAAGACGAGCTCTTCGCGGCGATGAAGATGTCCGAGACCCCGCTTCGTGTCTATGACACGACCGGCAACATCGGCAGCGACACCAGCAACACCGTCGTCTATGACTGGTACTACGTCACCGTCGAGCTTCCCGTTTACTTCAACGCAACCAGGCCTTCGAGGACCTGATCGAAGAATACATCGGCGTCGATGGCAATCCCATCAAAGTCTCGGTCAAGAACATCGCGGCCGAAGAAGGCTTGCCCTCCTTAGGAACCGTCGCCCTTGGTTTAGGCATCGGCATCGCCGTCTCTGCGGTCTACATGATGCTCCGCTATCGTTTAAGCCGCGGCCTCGCCGTTGGCCTCGTCGCCCTCTGCTCTTCGTTCATCGCGCTTTCCTTCTTCGTCTTCACCAGGATCCCCGTCGCGCCGATCGTGGCGGTGGGCAGCGCCGGCGTCGCGTTGATCGCCTTCCTCTCCGGCATGATGATCCTCGGCAAAGAGAAAGAGCTCATCAAGGAAAGCCGCGAGAAGGAGAAGAGTGGGCTCGCCTTCCGCCTCGAATGCCTCACCAAGGCGAATTCCTATGCGGCCGCCGAAACCGTTTTGCTCGGTTTATTGGCTGCCTATGTTGCGATCGTCTACTTCGGCTTCGGCCCGAGCGCCTTCAATTCCCCGTATTTGAACATCCTTCTTGGCATCTTCGTCTCGCTCGCGCTCGTCATCGTGCTTCTCGTGCCGATGAGCGGGCTGTTCGCGAAGCTGCTTTCCAAGATCAAAATCAAGTTGCCGGAGCGCAAGAAGCGCACCGGCCACCTCCAGGAAAAGCGGGCGCGTTCCGCCGAGCCGGAAGAGGCGACCTTCATCGGGATCAACGACTGATGTCCAGCTTCTCGGAAAAACTTTTATCCTATTACCATTTAGACAAAGAGGGCTACGCGCGTTTGGTTGCCAAGCCCTCTTTTTCCGTTATTCCGACCTTGGAAAATGACGATGGCGCCAAGAGAATACTTGCTCGATTAGAGATTGCCAGAGCCAAAGGCGAATCGCTTATCATCTATGGCGATTACGATACCGACGGCGTGATGGCGACCTCAATCATGAAGAAGGCCCTCGAGGAGTTTGGGAGCCCTGCCAAAACCTTCTTGCCTTCCCGCTATCAAGATGGCTATGGCCTCAACGCGAAAAACGCCGAGAGGATCGCCGGGGCCGGATACGATTTGGTGCTTTTAGTCGATAATGGCGTCGCCGCGTACGAAGGCATCCAAATCTTAAATGAACATAGCATTGATGTTTTGATCATTGATCACCATGAAATCAATGGTGAGCTGCCCAAAAACGCGGGCATTGTCCATCCCGATACTTCGCATTATCCCGCGCCCGCCGTCTCGGCCGGCTACCTCAGTTTCATCTTCTCTTGTTTGCTTCTAGGGCGGGTCGACGATTACCTTTTGACCCTCGGGGCGTTATCGACGTTAAGCGATATGATGCCGCTTAAGGAGCATAACCGGACCATCGTCCGCCTCGCCTTGGAGAATATCGCAAGATACCGTTATCCGATCATCTGCGATTTCCTTGGGAAAGAGGAAATCAGCGCGGATGACCTTTCGATGTCCTTCATCCCGGCGATCAACGCGATCGGCCGCATTGAGGAGGGGGCCTCGATCAACCGTTTGGTGAATTACTTCGCCGGCCCCTATGACGAAAAGGCCAGGCAGATCGGCTCCTGGATGGCCGCGGTCAACGAAAACCGCAAAGCCCTCACCAAAGAAGCCGCGGAGTCGATTTCGGTGGACGAAGATGCCCCGGCCATCTTCTTAATCGGCAACCTGAAAGAAGGATTGAACGGCTTATTGGCCAACCGTCTCCTCGGGGAATATAAGAAGCCGATCGTGGTTCTTTCTCCCAAGGAGAACAATCCCGATTTATTGGTCGGCTCGATCCGGAGCCTCCCGGGCTTTGACGTCATGGATGCCTTAGACCGCATCCGCGAATACCTCGTCGCTGGCGGCGGCCATCCTTTGGCCGGCGGCTTGACGATTGAACGCAAGAACCTTGAAACGGTGAAAAAGGAGATCTTTTTCCTCGCTATGAAGAACAAGATCCAGCCGGTGGAAGAGCGGGCTATCCCGATTTCGCCGGACGACCTCA
Source organism: uncultured Erysipelotrichaceae bacterium (assembly GCA_902802365.1). Classification (GTDB taxonomy): domain Bacteria; phylum Bacillota_I; class Bacilli_A; order RFN20; family CAG-826; genus Alloenteromonas. The sequence continues at coordinate 3,764 of CADCLZ010000129.1, forward strand.
CCTTGGAGAATCTATCCCTCGTCGAATCGCTTTCCCCATTTGGTCAGGAGTGGAAGAAGCTGTTATTTGAGTTCGAAAACGGGGCGAAACTCTTCAGCTTTAGCCTCGGAGCAAAAGATTTTGCTCATTTGGAAAAGGCGAATCTCCAAGGCGAAATCCACGCGAGTTATTACCGCGGACAGAAGCAGGTGGAGTTCTTGGCCGCCAAAATCCGCTGATTGTGGCTCCTCTTCTTGTAGAAGAGCGATATTTTCTAGACTATAATCCTATATTATGGGAGAGCAAGCCAAGCAAATCCTCCCGCCCAATGGCGGTTATCCGATGCACACCTATGAGGACTTCAAAGAGCTCTTTTTCCCGTACATCAGCAATCCCAAAGACCGGGCGATGATCGAATCCGCCTACGAGTTTGCTAAAGCAAAGCATGCCGGGCAGAAACGGAAGTCGGGCGAAGAGTTCATCCATCACCCGCTGGAAGTCGCTTATATCTTGGCCGAGCTCCAATCCGGCCCCGCCACCTTGGCGGCCGGTTTTCTCCATGACGTGGTGGAGGA
>CADCLZ010000130.1 GCA_902802365.1 uncultured Erysipelotrichaceae bacterium
ACGTCCATGTGAGCTGATGGGATATTCCTTCATTTGGGCGGCGTTTTTGATCTTCTCCTTGGCTTCGTTCCGGCTTTTCTATGCGATCAAGGGGTTTGAGCGTGGCTACCTCGGTCTATATAAAGGCATCGCGATGGTCAGCGTGATCTGCTTCGATCCCAGCGGGAACTCCGATATCCCGTTTTTCCAAAAAAGCATCTTCGCCGCGGAGCTAGACGCCTATTTGGAGGAGAACATCGAGCCTTATACGACCAGCTGCAGTTACCAGATCAGCTGGAAACGGGTGGCGCCTTATCCGTTGCTCCCCGAATCGAATCAGGCGAAGGTCGCTTTCACTTTCGCCCTGCCGGCGGTTGGAACCTTCTCCCGCGAGCTCGTCTACACAATCAAGGAGAGCCCATATGAATGAGTCCAGACTGTTGGAAGCGGTGGAGTCCTCTTTTTTGGCCCCGTTATTGCAGGGCGAAAGCATCACCGACATCTCGTTCAACGGCGAAGCGCTTTTCTATGAGGATAACCAACTGGGGCGGAAGAAGGCGGAGATCGGAGTCAATAAAGAGGAGGTCGGCGACTTTCTGCGCCAAGTGGCCAATTACGCGGAGAAGCAGTTCTCCTATAGCGTTCCTCAACTCGATGTGAGCTTCGGCCGTTATCGGCTCAACGCCTGTTACCCCAATCTGGTCCGGGTGGGCGATGAGCATAGCTATTCGTTCTGCTTAAGGCTTCTCGGCGGGGCGGGCGATTTCGGCGCGGATAGGGAGTTTTTGCCGCAAAAAGCCAAGGAAATCCTCCTAAACGCCATCCAAAAGCGTTCGTCGATCGTGATCGGCGGGGTGACCTCAAGCGGCAAAACCGAGCTGCAAAAATTCTTGATCCGCTCGCTCCCCGAGGCCGAAAAGGCGATCGTCATCGATAACGCGGGTGAGTTAGAAAGACTAAGAGGGTCTGGGAACGTGGATATCACTTCCTGGTCGGTCGATGAGCGCTTCCCGATGAGCAGTTTCTCCTCCTTGATCAAGAATGCGTTACGAAACGACCCCGATTGGGTGATCCTCGCCGAAAGCAGGGGTCCCGAAGCCCTCGATGCCTTGACGAGCGCGATGAGCGGGGCGGCGATCATGATGACGATCCATTGCGCGCGCCTAGAAAGCATGCCCAGCCGCTTTGCCAGGCTTTGCATGATGGGCGAGAACCGCTTGTTGCGCGAGGAGGTTTTGGAAGATATCAAAGGGAACCTCCCTTACTGGGTTTTGCTGGAAAAAGGGAAACGGGAAGATGGCTCGATCAGCCGCAAGGTGGTCAAAATCGGCTACTTCGCCTCCGAAAATAGCGACATGGAGATCATCTATCAGAGGAAAGCGCGATGAAAAAGGCTGCGCCGTATCTATATTCGTTCGTCTTCGCCGCCGCATTGGCGGGGCTTTGCTATTTCTTGAGCGAGAATCTGCCTATGAGCCTATCCCTCTTTGCCTTGGCGCTTTTTGCGGTCGCCTTCTTGGTGGTTCCGATGCTTCAGAGGAAGCAGGTCAAAGAACGCAAAAGAAAAGAATGCTTCCGTTTTGTCTCGAGCTTCATCGTTTCCTTGTCTTTGACCGGCTCGCTCGATAAAAGCTTCGAAGGGGCGGCCTCCGATGCCCAGGGGGAGTTCAAAGAAGTGCTCTCCGGAATCGAGGATTTCGATGTCAAAGGACGGATTCAATATCTCGACTCTTATTTCGAATCGGAATCCTATTCGATGTTCTTAAGCCTTTACGGCTTATACGAAGAGCAAGGCGGGGATCTCCTCGATCTTTCCCGCGAGCTGATGGACGAGCTCACCCGGATTGAGGAAAGCGCCGACGCGATGGAGAAAAACGGCTATATGAATCTAAGGGAATTCATCATGACATGGATCCTCTCTTTGGGCGTGGTGGGCTTTCTGCGCTTTGGGTTGGCAAATTTTTATGAGAGCTTGGTCAAAAACGCCTTGTACCTCGGTGCTTTAGCGGTGTTCTTCGCCTTCTTCTTATTCGCGATCTGCTTCTATTTCCATACCTATGCGGGGAAACCGAGCCTTTCTTCG
>CADCLZ010000131.1 GCA_902802365.1 uncultured Erysipelotrichaceae bacterium
GAGACCAAGGTGTAGATCTCGGTGGTCGCCGCATCATTCAAAACAGCATCTTCATAATAAGGATAATACTGGGCCTCGTTGTGGCTTGCGATGTTGTCAGCCGAGGGGAGTTTGCCCGGGGTGAGCATCGTGTAGTACTCAGAGAGCGAGGTCACGTCGGAGTTCTTCTTGCCAGCTTCATAGGTGGCTGCGTCGATTTGCTCGACGGTGCCGTTGACCTGGTCGAAGTTGGTGCCATACATAGAGAGGGCAGAACGATCGACGACGATGAAGTGCATGCCTTCATAGGATCCGGAAGCGCCGGCGCGGACAGCCAAGACGATTTGACCCTTGTCGTTGGTCAAGACGTTGTTGGCGAAGCCGGGGAGCATCGCGGTGGTGTCGACGGAGAAGCCAGGGAGAGCGGCATAATCGGCATTCAAGGTTCCAGCGGTGACTGCCTGGCCGTTTGCTCCGACTTCGTTGCCCTTGTAGGTGGCATATTCGGCAGCGCCCGAGTTGAGGGTCATGCCGTCAGCACTGATATAGGCATTGGTGTCGATGCTATTCGGAGTGATAACCGCGATCTGGTGGTTGTTGAAGTATTTGTTGAACAACACGTTGCGCGGATAGAAGTGGTTATCGTTGTTGTTGACCTGATAGCCGAGGTCTGGGTCGCGGGCGATGGCGCCGGTGCCCATGGCGACGAAAGCGCCGTAGGGGATGGAACCGATGCCGCGGGCGATGAACGCATCCTTGACGGCAGAGCCATCGATGAGTTCGGCTTCATCAGTGGGGAGCAGCAAGTCACGCGGAGTGGTGGCATCGCCGTCCATGTCATTGATGTTGGAGCCGGCATAAGCATTGGGCTCTTGGTTGTAAAGGGCGTCATAGGCATAAACACCGAGCTTGAATTCAGGAACGAAGCTGGTGTCCTTATCCATGATTCCGAGGTCGCCGTAGTTGGCAGCGGAGCCGGTGTCTTCCGAGAAGACTTGGGCGATGGAGCCAAAAGTGAGACGCTGGGCGGAGACGCCTAAGCCGGTGACCGAGGTGTTCTCAACGCCGGCGATTTCTTTGACGACGTCAGAGAGCTTGCGGGATTCCGCTTCGGAAATGGTGGCCTGGGTGTGCTCGTTAGCGCTGGCGCTGGCGAACTTCACAAGGATGTGCGAGACGTGATAGGGCATCTTGTCTTGCAAATAGCCTTTGGTGATTGGGCCATAGGTCTCGATGAGGGCATCGGTGGCAAGAGTAGCCCACTTTTCGCCATCCCTGACCCTGTTGAGCTCTTCCTGGGTGAAGTACTTCTTGTCGTAGTAGTCCTTCTCGACTTCGTAGAGCTTCTTGTCGAGCAATTCGTCGACATTGTCGACTCCTTCGCTGGAAAGCAGTTTCTCGAACTCTTCCTGATAGGTGGTTCCGTTGCTTTCAGCATTCTTGCTGGCAGTCTCTTTGATACTGTTGACCTTGTTGAGTGCCTCTTGCTTTAGAGTCGGAAGCTGTTCGCTGTGGGACTCGAAGTATTGGCGGATCAAGAGTTCCTGCACTTTGCTAAATGCGGTGCTGGCGGCGCTGGTGCCGGTCAAATAGCTGCCGAAGATGTCTTTGGCAGTATATTCATGCGATTTACCGGCTGCGTCCGTATAAGTCAGCACCACGCCCTCATTTGCCGTGACTTCGCCGCACGCTGCGATCGCTGGAATCGCTATTAATGCGGTCACGACGCCGAGGGTGAGTTTCGATTTTTTCATACTGGACTCGTTCCTCCTTCGTCTGAACGTAGCGGAATAATCTTAGCCATTAACAATACTTGTTACAAGAGAAAAATCTCCGTTTTTATTAACTTTTGGGTCGAAAGCGTTCATTTCCCATACAAAGATAAATCTTTGGCGTGCTCAAAATTGCTTATCACTTTTGTTGTGCGGCGGAAACGAGATGTCTAGAATAGTTAAGCCTTTGGAAAGGAGGCACCTATGTCGAGCCTGAAAATCAAGAACTTACACGTGTCGGCCGGAAGCAAGGAAATCCTTCGCGGGG
>CADCLZ010000132.1 GCA_902802365.1 uncultured Erysipelotrichaceae bacterium
CCAGGCCGAGTTCCTCGAGGTGAAGCGGAAGAACAAGGTCGACTTCGCCCGCTTCGTGAAGAATGCCTACGGCATCGATATCAGCCCCGATTCGATCTATGACGTCCAGATCAAGCGTTTGCACGCCTATAAGCGTCAGCTGCTCAACGTCTTCCATATCATCCATCTCTATCAGAAGCTCAAGGAAGACCCGAGCCATTTCGGGATGACCCCGCATACTTATATCTTCGCCGCCAAGGCAGCGCCGAGCTATGACTATGCGAAGAAGATCATCGAGCTGATCCTCGCCGTCGCCAAAGTCGTCAACAACGATCCCGATGCCTCGAAGTACATGAAGATCGTCTTCTGCGAGAACTATGGGGTCTCCTTGGCCGAGAAGATCATCCCGGCCGCCGACCTCTCCGAGCAGATCTCGACCGCCGGCAAAGAAGCCAGCGGCACCTCGAATATGAAGCTCATGATGAACGGGGCGATCACCATCGGCACCTTAGACGGGGCCAACATCGAGATCGCCGACCGCGCGGGCAAATCCAACGAGATCATCTTCGGCTATACCGCCCCCGAGATCCAGGAGATGTACGAGAACGACTCCTATTCGCCATGGGACGTCTATAACTCCGATCCCAGAGTCCGCAACGTCATGGATTCCCTCTTCACCGGCCCGTGGTGCGAAGGCGATGAGAACCGCTTCCGGATGATCTTCGACGAGATCATGTCGCGCGGGGACCAATTCTTCGTCCTCGCCGATTTCGCGGCCTATAACAAAGCCTGCGAAAAGGCCGACAAGTTCTATGGCGACAAGAAGAAGTGGGCGAGGAGCTGCATCCTCAATATCGCCAATAGCGGCTTCTTCACCTCCGACCGCACGATCGCGGAATATAACCGCGACATCTGGCATCTCAACCAGCTGAGGGAAGAACCGAATGAATGAGATCGTCCTCGATGGCCTCTTCCCGCTTCAGAAGGAGTTGGACGAAGAGATCCATGCTCTGCATGGAGTGAGTTACCAAACCACGAAGAGCAGACGGCTCATGCTCGATGAATACGCGGATGGCCTCCATTTCTACCTCTCGCTCGGCTTGATCCTTGGGGTCGCTCATCTAAGTTATTCCCCCATTGAATTAGGGGATAAGACGGAAGCGATCCTCAGGGCCTATGAAAAAGCGGTGGCCCTCCATTCTAAGTTCGATGAAAAAACTTATGTGGAAGGCTTCCAATCCTTCTTGGATCTCTATCCCTTATTCGGCTTCACCGCCGAAGAGGTGAAAAAGGCGTATCAGGCCAAGCTCTCCGTCAACCATAAACGGCAGGAAGAGAAATATTAAAGAAAGACCCATCGCTTCGGCGGTGGGTTTTTCGTTGGCCTTACCTGCTCAGATTTTGACCCCTTTGCCCGCGATGTTCTTCTCGAACTCCTCGAGCTGATTCTCCAAGGAAAGCTCCTTGAACTGATTCATATATAAGGAATAATAAGCGCCTTTTTTCTCCATGAGCTGTTTATGGCTCCCGTCTTCTTTGATGATCCCGTGCTCCATCAAAAGAATGCGGTCGGCGTTCACGATGGTGGAGAGGCGGTGGGCGATGACGATCGCTGTCCTTCCTTGCAATAAGGAAGAGGTCGCCTCTTGGAGCGATTTCTCCGTCTTGGTATCGATCGAAGAAGTCGCTTCATCGAGGATCAACAAAGCGGGGTTCCTGACGATGGCGCGGGCATAGGAAAGCAGCTGCTTCTGGCCTTGCGATAAGGCGTTGCCGCCATCTTCAAGGATCGTGTCATAGCCATTCTTCTGGATCATGATGAAGTCATGGATCCCGACCATCTTCGCCGCCTCGATCACCTCTTCGTCGGTGGCCTCAGGACGGCCATAGAGGATGTTGTCTTTATAGCTTCCGATGAAGATATAGGGATTCTGCTGGACGTAGCCGATCTGCGAACGGAGATAGCCTAAAGACAGCGAAAGATAATCCTGATCATCGATGAGGATTCTGCCTTTGCTCGGCTGATAGAACCGGCATAAGAGGTTGGCGGTGGTGGTCTTCCCCGAACCGGTTTCGCCGACGATCGCTAAATAGGTGCCCTTTTTGATATGGAGGTTTAGATCATGGATGACCTCGACCCCGTTGCCATAGGCGAAGCAAACGTGGTCGAAATCGATTTTTCCTTCCAAAGGAAGGAAGTTCTCTTTCTTCGGATGGAAGAGATCGCCGTATTTCTCAATGGCTTCCGGGCTATCCTGAATCTCGGGTTCGGCTTCTAATAGCTGCATGACCTTTTCGGCCCCGGCCTGGGTGGCCATGAACTCGGAGAAGCTTTCGGAGATCTGCTGAAGCGGGTTATAGATCGCGCCGACGAAGCCGATGTAGATGATCGTCGTCCCGATCGAGATCGGCCAACTCAGGTCGGTTTGGTGGGAGAGGCCGATCCAGACGATGAGCGCGATGACGATGTAGCTGATCACCGAAAGAAGCGGCTGGAAGAAGGCGTTGATCCGCATCGCCTTGAAGCGCTTATCGCGGATATCCTCGGTGATCGCTTCGGCTTCTTCGGCGATCTCCGCCTCGATGCCGAGCGTCTTGATCGTCTTCGCCCCATCGATCGATTCGGCGAGCCAGCCGACGTAATGGCTATAGGCGTTGCGCGCCGTGCGGTGGGCCTTGAGGATCATCTTCTCGAAGATCGGGACGATGATCATGACCAACGGCAAAGAGGCCAAGATGACGAGGCCGAGCCGCCAATCCATCGTGAACATCGTGATTAAGGTGAAGAAGATCTCAAAGATCGCCCAAACGAGGTTGATGATGCCGTTGGAAAGGATGTCGCCGATCGAGGCGGTGTCGTTGTTCATCCTGGCGATCAGCCAGCCAGAGCTCGTCTTATCGAAATAGGAGAAGGAGAGCTCTTGGATCCTCCGGAAGCTTTCCCTTCGGAGGTCGATCATGATGAG
>CADCLZ010000133.1:0-608 GCA_902802365.1 uncultured Erysipelotrichaceae bacterium
TCTACGCCTCAATGGCCTCGATGAGGTTTTGACCTATACCTTGGTGAATGAGCAGCAGACCGCTTCCTTCGCCTATCTGGAAAAAGGCGAAGCCTATTCGCTCCTCAACCCGATGACCGAAGACCGGAAGCTGGTCCGCAGGAACCTCCTTCCCTCGTTGATGGAAACCGCCTCCTATAACATCGCCCACGGCAACAAAGACCTCGGTTTCTTCGAAGTCTCCGACGTCGATCCGCTCGGGAGAAACGGCCTCCATCTCGGCTTGGTGTTAATCGGCAATAAGCAAGAGCAGGCCTCCCTTAAGGAAGTCCCATATGATTTCTATGACCTCAAGGGTTACCTCGAAGGGATCTTGGAGATCTTGGGCCTCAACAAAAACCGTTATCAAATCGTCCCTTGGACCTTGGGCGGGGAAGAATTCCACCCGGGCAAAGCCGCCGAACTTAGGATGGGCAAGAACCTCCTTGGCGTCTTTGGCGAGTTCCATCCGTTGGAGCTTGAGAAGCAGGGGATCAAAAATGGCGGCGCCATCGAACTCGATTTGGCCGCGCTGCTCGAATTGAAGAGCTCCGCGCCAAAGGCGAGCATCCCCGCCCGCTTCCCCGCGG
>CADCLZ010000133.1:648-2569 GCA_902802365.1 uncultured Erysipelotrichaceae bacterium
TCCTCGATGAGAAGATCGCCTACCAAGACGTCGAAAGGGCGCTGAAGAAGAGCGATTCTTTGCTCAAGGAAGTCCAGGTCTTCGACGTCTATCAAGGCGCGATGATCGCCCCCGGCAAGAAGTCGATGGCCGTCCATCTCGTCTATCTCGATGAGGGCAAGACCCTCAAGGAAGAGGAGATCCAAGCCGCGGTGAAGAAGGCCATCTTGGCCCTGCAAACCACCTTCGGCGCGGAGGTCCGTTCATGAGCAAAATCCTAAAAAGCCATCTCCATCCTCGGCCCTTGCCCTTTGAAGAAGAGGAAAGTTATTCTCCTGAGGACTTTCCCGCCAATTCCCCGATCAAAATGATCGAGGACTGCCAAGTGGCGGGGGAAATCCATCTGGAGGATGGGATCATCCGCTGCCACATGAAAGCCAGCGCCAAATTGACCCTCGAGGATAGTTATACCGCCGAAACCTTCCAGAAAAAGAAGACGGTCGAGGACGAATTCGACATCCTCGACGAAGAAAACGGGGAAGGGGAAGGCTTCATCGTCTATGGGCCTTCGATCGATCTCAAAGAGATCGCGCTTTCTTTATTCCGTTTCCAGCTTCCCTCGAAGATCCTAAAGCCGGGCAGCAAACTCCCCCGAGGCGGGGAAGGCTATTCGGTCTTAAGCGAAGAAGAGGCGGAAGCCGTTTCCACCAGCGGCTCGCCCTTCGACAAGCTGAAGGACCTCGACCTCGATTAATCGCTCCCGAAGAACTGCCCTTGGATCTCCGAGGGCTTTTCAATTTAAGGGGGAATCCGCCTCTTTTTGTACACTGTATAAAAAAGTTGAAAATTCTTGTCGTTTGTCCTTGCTTCCTCCGGGAAGGATGGTATTCTAAGCGTGCAGGTGGTAAAAAGTGGTAAAGTTTTTCGGAACCTACAAACGCGTCCTTGATGAGAAGGGCCGCTTATTGATCCCTTCGAAGCTTTTCCACGAAGGCACCAAGCGTTACTTCGTCCTCCGCGGGTTCGAAGGATGCCTCTCTGTCTATGAAGAGGCGGACTTCGAGGCGCTGATGGAGAAGCTCGGTGCCATGGACTACCTCGATCCGGATGCCCGGAAGATCATCCGCTTGGCCTCGGCCTCGGTGAATGAGCTCCCCGTCGACGTCCACGGCCGCGTATTGCTCGGGAAGGATCTGCTTCGCGATTACGCAATCGGCCATGAAGTCACCCTCATTGGCGTCCTCGACCATTTCGAGATCTGGGATAGCACGGCCTATGCCAGATACGATCTGATGGAAGGCGCTTCCTATGGACTCAAGGGGAACAAACCCGTATGAGCGCCCACATCCCCGTCTTGTTGAAGGAATGCATCGACTCCCTCAACATCAAAGAAGATGGCGTCTACGTCGATTGCACCTTGGGCAGGGCAGGCCATAGCTCCGAGATCCTCAAACGGATCCCGAAAGGCCGCCTCATCGCCTTCGACCAAGACGAAGAAGCGATCGCCGCTTCCAGAGCTAAGCTCGAGAAGATCGGTTCCAACTTCACCTTGGTGAAAGATAACTTCTCCAACCTTCTCCAAGACCTCGATGCCTTAGGCATTCAGGAAGTGGATGGCATCCTCTATGACCTCGGGGTCTCCAGCCCCCAATTCGATGAGCCGGAGCGTGGCTTCAGCTATCGGAACGACGGCCCCCTCGACATGCGGATGGACGTCGATAACCCCCTCACCGCCTTCGAAGTGGTGAATACCTACCCCGAAGAACGCCTCGCGAGGATCCTTGAGGATTATGGCGAGGAGAAAGACGCCCGGAAGATCGCAAGAGTCATCTGCCAGGCCCGAAAAGAGCAACCGAGCCGCACTACCTTCGAATTGGTCGAGCTCATCAAAAAAGCCAAGCCGATGCGGGAGCTCCTCAAAAAAGGCCATCCCGCCAAGCAA
>CADCLZ010000134.1 GCA_902802365.1 uncultured Erysipelotrichaceae bacterium
AAATGAATGTGATAACCATATTTTTACCGTGGGGATTGTACTAGGTTTATTTTTGCAATGCTATGCCTTCCTTCTCTCAAATTGAGAGAAAGCGCTCCTATCGGATTCGTAGAAAAGAAAAACATCCGTCGATAACGGACGAATTGGGAACGGACTCCTTGGCGTTCTTACTTGGCGAGTTTCAAAAGATCGTCCGGGTGGATCCACTCCAAACGGGCTTCGAGCTCGTTTTTCCCGCAGAGCGCCAGCGAATAGCCCATCACGAACGGGAGGTTCAGGAAATAGAAGCGTTCCTTCCCCTGCTTCACTTGCTCGGTGAGCGCGGGGATCTTCTCGAAGTCGCGGCTTAAACCGACCCCGGAGCACTTCAATAACGCCTCCTTCTTCGCCCAAATCTGGAAGAAGGTGAGTTTCGGATGCTCGGCTTCCTGGATCGCCTTGACCTCTTCTTTCTGATAGAAGCGCTCGGCGATCGGGAGATAGTCGATCTCGGTATGGCGCTGGACGTCCACGCCGACTTCCTCGTTGGAAATCGCGCAGACGACATAGGAGCCGGAATGGCTGATCGAGAACTTGGGGCCGCCTTCGATGAACGGCTTCCCATACGGGCCTTTCTCGAAATGAACAGGCAAGGGTTTCTTCGCGGAAACGCTCGCCAAAACATAGCCGATGAGGCTGCGGATGCGGTCCCTTGAGTCCTTATGGGAAAGCACGTAGGATTGCTGCTCTTTTTCAAGCAGCGCCCAAAACGGAGCGACCTTTTCTTCGTTCAGCTCCAAGATGGATACGGCTCTCACAACGACTTGCTGGCTCATGGGGATATTATACTCAAGTTATGATACGAAGGGTAAGCCAGGAAGAGAAAACCCCACATAAAGTGGGGTAATCCGGTTTTTCATTCGGCGGGCTTCACGACTTGAACCGCGAATTCCGCCAGATGGTTCAAATCCTCTTCGGCGGGCCTTCCCTTATTCATCGCCAAGAAGGAGCCCGGGCAATGGAACTCTTTCTCGCTCATCTTGATCCCAAGCTTATCCGCGGCTTTCTTGACGCTTTTATAGGTTGAGGAACCCGAGGCGGCGGAGTTGACGTTCACGATCTCTCCAATCTTGTCTTTGTTGCGTTCTAAGAAGGTTTTGACCTCCTTATCAATAGTGAAGGCATACATCGCGTTGACGAGGAAAAGGATCTCCGCGGGCTCGCTGAGGTCTTCGGATACCTCGACCGCGGGAAGGCAGAGGGTCTTGGCCAGGCAATCGGCCAATTTCTTGGTGTTGCCTTTTTTGCTTTTGGTGAAATAACGGATTTGGATCGACATAATTTGCTCCTTCTTCATAGGAGGGCTTCGACGCAGGAACGGACTTTGCCCATATCTTCGGTCGGCTCGAAGCGGGCCACCACTTCGCCGAGACGGTTGACGAGGAACTTCGTGAAGTTCCATTTGATGTCGGGCTTCTTCGCGTAATCGGGGTCGGATGCGGAGAGCATTTGCGTTCTCCCCATTGACGTCGGACTTCTTCCACTGGGGGAAGCCGGTGTTGTAATGGAGGGTGCAGAAGGAATGGATCTCCTCATCGCTCCCCGGGGCTTGGCCACCGAACTGGTTACAGGGGATATCGAGAATCTCCAAGCCTTTTTCATGGAGATCCTCATACATCTTCTCCAGCGGCTCATAATGCGGGGTGAAACCGCAGCCAGTCGCCGTATTGACGATCAATAGGACCTTGCCTTCGAATCTTTTTAAAGGCACTTCCTCGCCTTTGGGGCTGATCAGTGAAAAATCATAAACGCTCATGTTCGTTCCTCGCTTTCATTAGATTAACGGGCGTTTCATAGAAAGAAAAGCAAAGCTTTCGCTTTTTTGCGAAACGAAGGCCCGGGTTTTCGCAAAACAAACGCCTGCCGCGGCCTTTTCTCCTCGTTCTCGTTGAGGGCGAACTCCGGTATTCGACGAAGGAGAAATCCTTCGAGAAGAAGGAAATCCATTCCTGCTTGCTCTTAAGGTTGCACCAAAGGTGCCCGTCTTTATAAAACGAGCTCCCCCGCTTCTCCATCTTAAGATAATCAACCAGTTCGTCCTCCGTGAATACGGGGTTGAGGCAGATGAGCGAATAGGCCCCCTCTTGGAGGGATTCCTTCAAGGCGGATAGATCGGCTCCGCCGCTTCATCGGGCACCGCATCCAGCCTATTGACCGAAAGCGCCCCGGAGAAGGCGGCGGGATAATATTTCATCGTTTCGGGGTCCTAGATGAGGCGGCTAAGGAAGCGAAAACCTCCTCATTGATCTCCTCAAAAAGCGATCGTTCGGCTTCCATGCTTTTTATGATGGATAGCGCTCCCTTTGGGCAAGAAAAAACAGCTTCGAGGAATCGAAGCTGTCATTTTCAATGGCGCGCCCGGAGGGACTCGAACCCGCAACCCCCAGATTCGTAGTCTGGTACTCTATCCAGCTGAGCTACGGGCGCACTATATGGAGCATCCGGGCGGATTTGAACCGTCGGTCAGGGAGTTGCAGTCCCTTGCCTTACCACTTGGCTACGGATGCACGTAGACCGCGGCACCCTCTCGGGATGCGCGGAGAGATTATAGCACCCTACTTCCAAGAAAGGAAACGGAAATATCGCATCCAAAAGAAAACCGCCTCCCCTTTCGGGGGAGGCAGCTGTTTTACTTGGTTTGCTCAAGCCTGGCGGCCGCTTCTTTGCGGCGGGCGACCTTGATTTTCTTGACGCGGATTTTGCTGACCGCGGTGAAGATGATGAAGGAGAGGATGGCGCCGAGGATGATCGCGAAGATCACCACGCCCCAGACCGGGAGGTTGTTGCCCTTGACGTTCTGCCACATGATGAGGACGTACTTGTTGTTCTCGCCATAATCCTGCATGACGGCCAGCTTCGGGAGCATCTCCTGCTCCGGGTATTGGGCAAGGAACTGCCGTCCGGCATAAACGATCTCGCCGTCTTCGTTTTCGATCTCCTCCAAGGAGTCGGTATAGAAGAGATAAGGATCGTTCTCCGGCGTCCGAAGCGCCTCATCGTCGGGGATATCGTATTCGGCGGCGACGTCATCGATCGTCCCTTCGAACATATAGGTGAGGTTGACGGTCCGCCACTCGATCTGCTCTTCTTCCTCGACTTCGGCGTTATATAGCGCGACGTAATCATCCCAGCTCATCGG
>CADCLZ010000135.1:0-679 GCA_902802365.1 uncultured Erysipelotrichaceae bacterium
GATGCTCATGAGCTACTTATTCATCTCAATCGTCGTCGGGGACAGGGCCGACCAATGCTCGAGGCAGTTCGAATAACAGATCCGGAACAGATAATCGTAGCAGAGCAAGATGTTCTTGCTGGCCGAGGCGAAGAAGAGCTTGAAGCTCATTCCCGCGCGGATGCCCCCCGCGAGGGCGAGGTCGATCGACATATAGCCGGAGGGGGTCCAGCCCTCTTCGTCGTTGGAGATCACCCCGGCGATGCAGCCGGTGAAGGAAAGGTTGACGAAGACTTCGGCGTAGGCTTCGGCCTTCAAGACTTTATAAAGGCCGAGGATCGAGAAGCTAAGCGAGATCCTGACCCCCACTTCCGCGCCGATCGTGCCGGCGAGGTAGATCTGGAAATCGCTGGAGGCGGTGAATTTGCTCGAAACGTCGGTGTCCGGGTTCTTCGCGCTTGAGAAAGTGAAGTCGATCTGGGTCGAATGGGTCTCTTTCTGGATCAGGCCGAGGAACTGGAGGCTGAGGTCGACATAGAGCTCGACTTTGAAGCGGATCGAGATCGGGAAGAGGTAATGAAGGTCGATCTGAAGGACCGGGAAGGTGGTTTTGCCGGCGCTGGTGGCGGGCTTCATCGCCGGGTCATCGCTCAGCGGGCCCACGATGCTGCCGCCGGTGCCTGTGCCGCTTATGATACGC
>CADCLZ010000135.1:781-2580 GCA_902802365.1 uncultured Erysipelotrichaceae bacterium
CACTTCCAATCGACGCTGACGTCGAAATCGATCGTGTAATCGGTGACCTTCTCATAGACGTATTCGATGCTGAAGAAGAGATTGTCTTTCAGCTTGAAGTTCGAAAGGCCGATATGGAACTTCATGCCAAGGCGCGAGTCGACCATATCGATGTCGAAGCCGACGCTGAAGGAACTGAGGAAACTGCCCGCCTTCTTCGGCTCATCCTTCATATAAGGATATAGAGTCCTAAGAAGCACCCTCGGCAGCGCGGATTCCTTCCACTTCTGGAGGAGGATCTCCTTGGTTAGAAGCACTTCGTAGCCGGTGCTATCCAATGGAGCGGACTGCTTTAGACGCAGGTCATCATAGATATCCTGGGCGCGCGGGGCGGTATAGATGATGAGGTCGCCCTTTTCGGTCGGGGTCCGGCTTTGGAAGAGGCCATAGAAATCGAAATATGGGTTCGGCTCGCCTTGCTTGCCGGCGTAGAAGATATCGCCTTCCTTCATAGAAGGAAATTCGCCGTGATAAAGGAAGGAGAACGTCTCCGACTGCGGATCTTCCCGCTCGTCGCTCACCTTTGTGAGGTCGATGTTCACGATGTCGTCTTTATAGTCCCGGACGTCAATCTCCGCCTCTTCATTGGGATCATCCTCGATCTCGATGGTGAGCTTACGGATCGAAGGGCTTTTGTTCTCGAAATAAAGGCTTGGGGCATTATGGATCTCGATCTGATAGACCTCGCCATATTGGAAGCCCCCGGGGATCGAGACCGAAAGCATATTCCCCGCGGTCAACGTCAAAAGGTTCTCTTTGAATTCGCTGAACCGGTCTTGGACGGTGATCGTCTGGACATCGTCATTGGAATAGACGACGTTATTGAGATAGAAGGTCGCCGCGGAAAGCGATTCGGCCTCTTGGTTATACAAAACGCGGATCGGCTGATCCTTCGGCATATCGAGGATCGCCGAGGAGCCTTGGCTTTGGGCCCCTTCTTCGATCGGGTCGACCGCACCGGTCAGAATCGATTGGTAATCGCCGACATGGACGTCGATCGAAGGATCGCTGCTCTCAATCGCGTGGGTGATCAGCTCTTCTTGGGTTTCTTCCTCGTTTTTGCGGGGTTGCTCGCAGCCAGCGCAAAGCGCCCCTGCCAAAATGAGGGAAGCAAGCAAAGCCCATGTCTTCTTGAAGGGTTTCATAGGGTCGTTGCGAAAATTATATTGGAAATATTATAAAGTTATAACTACTTTCCCCTCAACTTTGTGATTCCCGCACTGCCTCTTCTCTGCTTTTGCCGGATTTCATCTCGCCGCGGATGATGTCGGTTATCCCATAATCCATGCGGATAGCCTTCTTGATATCCTCCATCGTTTTGGCCAGATCCCAAGAAAAGCCATATCCCAGGAATTGGAACATATACTTCAAATCGATGAAGCCGATCTTCTGGCCTTGGAACAGGCAATGCTTGCCTTAAGGACACGCCTTTCCGCCAAACGTTTTTCCTTTCACTGCGGCTTAACAGGTTTTGTAATCGGCGCCATCGGGGGAATCGCGTTTTCCCCGCAATGGCGGACGAGGGATTTCAGCCATTTTTTTACGACAAATGACAAGTATGAAAAAGAACAAATCCCGATGTCATAGAAGGAAATCGGGATTTATTGACGAACTGGTGGCTGAGGGGGGCTGGAATGGGCCATTTTTTATTCTTTCGACGAATACTGGACTTTTTGGTCTTTATTCGCTTTCCGAACATTTCCCATCTGAATTTATAGTCTATAACTATGCATATCCTACAAAAACGCTACACGCCGATG
>CADCLZ010000136.1 GCA_902802365.1 uncultured Erysipelotrichaceae bacterium
CTCCCATCAGGAAGGTTTAAGCGTCGTTCTCCCGGCGGAGTACTCCAAACTCCATGCCCTCTATAAGAACGAAGACCCGATGGCCGACTGCAAGAAATGGCTGTTCTATTTCTCCGAAGGCTTCAAATCCTTCTACCTTGGCCTCCCATATCTTCCTGAAGAGACTTCGTTCATAACTTTCTTAAGAAAGTTCGTCGAGAAATACCCCTATGAGACGGTCGCCTTCCCGCATTTCCTTTACCAGAAGGATAGCGATGCCATCGTCCTTGATATCGTTCGGGCGATCGCCGCGGATAAACGCCTGGAGGAAAAGAAAAAGACCGGCTCCGATTTCTTCTTGACCCCGGAGATCATCCAAGCCGCCTATAGCGAGCAAGAGATCGCGATGACGATGAAGATCGCCGATCAATCCTCCTTCCAGTTCCTCAAAAAGCGCGGCGGCCTTCTCAAGGTCAAAAATGACCGCGGCCTTTCCAGCGAAGACTATCTCAGAAGCCTCGCCATCGAAGGCTTAAGCAAAAAGAACCCCGATCATTCCCCGATCTATGATCAACGGCTCGATTATGAGCTTTCCGTGATCAATAAGATGGGCTATGCCGATTATTTCCTGATCGTCGGCGACTACGTCCATTTCGCGAAGACCCATGATATCTCCGTCGGCCCCGGCCGTGGTTCCGGCGCCGGGAGCTTGGTCTCCTATTCGCTTGATATCGTCACCCCCGATCCGATCAAGCACGATCTGCTCTTTGAACGTTTCCTGAACCCCGAACGTCAGTCGATGCCGGATATCGACGTCGACTTCGCCGACGTGAAGCGCGAGGAAGTCGTCCGTTATCTCCAGCGGAAATATGGGCATGACCATGTCTCGCATATCGTGACGATGCAGACGATCGGCGCCCGTCAATCGATCCGCGACATCGGAAGGGTCTATAACTACGAGCCCAGGGAGATCGACCTCTTGGCCAAATCGATCCGCGGCTGGAGCAACACCACCCTCCGCGAAGAATATAAGAACAACAAGCGCTTCCGCGACCTCGTGGACTCCGATCCCTATTATCTAGGGATCATCCAGCTCGCGGCCATGATCGAGGGCTTGCCGCGCCAAAGCGGCCTCCACGCCGCCGGCGTCGTCCTCAATGACTCCCCGCTTCAAGAAGCGATCCCGGTCAAAGACGATCCCACCTATGGCTTGGTCTGCTCCTATGAAATGAATTACCTCGAGGAACAAGGCTTCCTGAAGATGGATATCTTGGGCCTTCGCAACCTCACCATCGTCGACCGTTGCCTGGAACTGATCGAAAAGGGCCATGGCATCCATCTGGACTATCAGAAGATCCCCTATGACGATCCCAAGGCGATCGCCTTGATCGCTTCCGGCAAGACGATGGGCTTGTTCCAGCTCGAATCCCCGGGCATGAAGAAGACCCTGCGCCAGATCGAGGCGAATCGTTTCGATGATGTCGTCGCGACCATCGCCTTATTCCGTCCGGGCCCGATGGAGAATATCCCCCATTTCGCTAAGCGCAAAAAGGGCTTGGAGAAGGTCACCTATCTCTGCCCGGAGATGGAACGTTATCTTTCTTCGACTTACGGCATCATCGTCTATCAGGAGCAAGTTATGCAGATCGTCCGCGCGATGGCGGGCCTCTCCTTCGCCCAAGCCGATAGCTTCCGAAGGGCGATCTCCAAGAAAGACGCGGCGAAACTNNNTCCAAAAGACCTTCATCGATGGCTGCATGAAAGAAGGCCATTCCCAGAAACTCGCCCAGCAGGTCTATGACCTGATCTATGAATTCGCTGATTATGGCTTCAACAAATCGCACGCGCTCGTCTATGCGGTGCTGGCCTGCCAGATGGCGTATCTGAAGGCCAATTATCCCAAAGAATTCTTCGCGGCGATCTTAGACCAAACCAGCACCAAAGACAGCAAGTTCGCCGAGATGCTCTCGGAGATGAAGGCGATGCATTTAAAGCTCAGCCTCCCCGACGTCAATAAATCCTCGACGATCTTCCAGGTCGATGGCGATGCGCTTCTTTTCCCGCTCAGCGGGATCAAAAGCATCCAGAGTTCCTTCTGCCTCGACCTCATCGAGGAACGGGAACGGAACGGTCTTTTCCGCGATCTCTTCGATTTCGCGAGAAGAATGAAGCCCTTGGGGCTTTCGCTCCCTTTATTGGTGAAGCTGATCGATGCCGGGGCCCTTGATTCCCTGGAAGAACACCATAACCGTTCCAGCCTTAGGGCCACCGCCGCCA
>CADCLZ010000137.1 GCA_902802365.1 uncultured Erysipelotrichaceae bacterium
GGCTTTGCTGCGGTTAAAAGAATTGGCCAAAAAACTCCAAGCCGAAGGCTTGTTCGACGAAAGCCGGAAGCGTCCGCTTCCCGAATTCCCCAAAACCGTCGGCTTGATCACCGCCAAGGGCAGCGCGGCCATCAAGGATATGGTGCATAACCTTCAGATGCGTTGGCCGATGGCCGATATCCTCGTCTTCCCTTCGCTCGTCCAGGGAAAGGAAGCCCCGAAGGATCTGCTTCGCGCCTTCAACCTCAGCCAATCCCAGCCGATCGATGTCCTGATCATCGGCCGCGGCGGGGGCAGCAGCGAGGATTTAAACGCTTTTAACGACGAGGCCCTTGTCCGAGCCTTAGCCTCCTCCAAATGCCCGAGTATCAGCGCGGTAGGCCACGAAATCGACGTCACGCTATGCGACTACGTCGCGGATAAACGCGTTTCGACGCCGACCGGGGCTGCGGTAGCCGCCGTTCCGGACAAACGGGAGATCATCCAACGAATCGACCATCATCGGACGATCCTCGAAGAGTGCATCAACCGCAAACTGAGCGATTTGCGGCAGAAGCTCGAATCCTTGGCCAGCCGTCCGTTCTATCAGAATCCCGAAGCGATCTACTCCGAGAAACTCAAATCCCTTAAGCAGCTTCAGGAGCGGATGAATCTCAGCATCGTCCGCCAGATCGAAGTTAAGAAGGCGCGGTTTGCCGCGATCTCCGGCCGTTTGGAAGCACTGTCTCCTTATGGAGTCCTTAGCCGCGGCTATTCCATCACTGAGGGGCCGGACGGCAAAATCCTCGAATCGATCGCCTCTTTGGAAAAGGGCCAAAGCATCAAGACGCATCTAAAAGATGGTATAATCATCTCCACGGTTAGTGAGAAGGAGGGCAACAGCCATGATTGACAAGATGAAGGAAGCTTTCGAATCAAAGCTGAAGCGGCTTGAGGAAATCACCGCGCGACTCGAGAACGAAACGCTGCCCCTCGATGCCTCGATCAGCCTGTTTGAAGAAGGGCAAAAGTTGATCAAAGAACTTTCTCACGAGCTTGAAGAAGCCGAGAAAAAGATCGGGAAATACCAAGAAGTAGAAGCACAATAATAGTTCTTTATTAGTTTAAAATTAGTATTTTTAAAATGGCAAAAACAATCGAACATATCGATATAAATTCAATTAAGGACCCCTCATTCCTTTCAAAATTGAATTATCGTCAGTTGGAGGTTCTTTGCGCCGACCTTCGGGCGGAGATCATCCGTGCTACATCACTTTATGGCGGGCATCTCTCCTCGAACCTTGGGGTCGTGGAAGCAACCGTCGCCCTCCATCGGTGTTTCGATTTCTCGAAAGACCGTTTGATCTTCGACGTTGGCCATCAATCCTACACGCACAAGCTCCTTACGGGGCGTAAGCTCGATAATCTAAGAGGAAAAGACGGGGTTTCGGGATTCCAGGACTTCAACGAATCTCCTTACGATTGCTATTCGACCGGGCATAGTTCCACCTCGATCTCGGCAGCCGAAGGCTTTGCCATCCAACGCACCAAGTCGGGCGAAAACTATGATATCGTCGCCTTCATCGGCGATTCTTCGCTTATCTTAAACGACAATGGGATGTCGATCTCCAAGCCGGTGGGCGGGCTCAGCAACCTGATGCGGCATATCTCAACCGGCCGCGCCTACAACCGTTTCAAGACCAGTTTCCGTAGGAAAGCCATCCGCTCGAAGTTCTTCAAAGGGCTTTATAACGTCTCGTATCAGATCAAACGGTTCGCCAAATCCCTTCTCATCGACCCGACGGTGTTCGATCAGATGGGCTTAACCTATATCGGGCCCATCGACGGCCACGACATCAAAGAGATGGAGCGGGCCTTCAAACGGGCGAAGAACGCTTCCAAATCGGTCGTCATCCACATCGAGACGATCAAAGGGAAGGGCTATTCGTACGCTGAGCGCGATGTTTCGGGCTATTGGCATGGCGTCACGCCCTTCGAGCCCGAAACCGGAAAACCGAAGAATCTCCATCCGGGCCTCATTTCCTGGAGTCATTTCTATAGCGATCTGACCCTCGAAGTCATGAGGAGCCGCGAAAACGCGGAGCTCGTCGTCCCGGCGACCTTAAAGGGCAGTGGGCTCGAGCAGGTTTTCGCGAGTTTCCCCGATCGTTGCATCGATGTCGGCATCGCCGAAGAGCACGCGCTGACCCTTTCAGGATCGATGGCCCTTTCCGGTCTGCACCCGATCGTTTCGATCTATTCGACGTTCCTGCAAAGGGCCTATGACGAACTAAGCCATGACTGCGCCCGCCTCAACGCGAATATGACCTTGCTCGTGGAACGCGCTGGTTTGGTCGGCCTTGATGGGGCGACCCACCAAGGGATCTACGACGTCGCTTACCTAAAGAGCATACCCGGGGTGGTGGTGGCGATGCCTTCCAACGCCCAAATCGGCCGTGCCCTTTATTATCAAAGCTTCGATAACCACGGCATTTTCTGCATTCGCTTCCCGCGCGATTACCTCGAAGAACGCCAGCAGATCAATGAGATCGATCTGCCGTTTGGCCGTTGGCGGTTCGAGGGTTGGGGCGATGATGAGAAACTCGCCATCCTTTGCGTCGGCCCCGAGTTTTGGCGGTTGAAGAACCGGTTGGCCGAGGAGAAGATCGACGCGACTTTGATCGATCCGGTCTATCTCAACAAACCCTGCGAGAACGACATCGAGCGGATCCGCGGTTACGAGCACGTGGTGATCTATGA
>CADCLZ010000138.1:0-1064 GCA_902802365.1 uncultured Erysipelotrichaceae bacterium
CCTCGGCATTGGGATCCCGGTCTACGCCGTCTTCTTCTACGCGACCTTGATCCTTCAGGCCTGCTCGATCCAGATCTATCCCGAATACCTCTTCTCGATGGGCGTGGGCGGCAGCGCTTATTGGACGATCATGATCTCCTTGATCGCGATCGGGGCCGCCTTAGTCGGCTTCTATCTCCTTTGGACCTATCAATCCTGGATCGGCGTCTATCTTGACCGGAAGGTGCTGGGGAAGACGTGGTGGAAGGATTCCTGGAAAGGGGTCATCTTCGGAGCGTTCCTGATGATGGCTTACTCGATGAGCGTATCCTCCGGGACCGCGAAGAAAAAAGTCGGCTGGAAAGCCATCAAGCGCAACAGCAAATAAAAGGCCCTGCAATTCAGGGCTTTTTTATTTCTTCTTTTTCCCCAGCCTCGCGCGGCTTTCGAAGACGATTTCGGAGATCAATGACAGGAAGAGGATCAAGTAGTAGGTGAGCATACGCCACATCAGGGCGAGGGAAACGGCTTCCCCAGAGAGATAAGGATTCCCTGGGATCGCTTCTGCGCCGCCGGTGGCGAAGGATAATACCGAAGCCAGGATCAAGGTGAAGGCGTAATCGGCCGCGCCGGAGGAGCCGGGGGTCGGGACCCAGCTGACCGCCGCGGAGATGAAGGCGGTGGCCAAACTCACAAACGGCAGGTATTCATAGCCGATCTTATGGCCGACCGCGCGAATCAAGAAGAAAGGGATCGCGAAATAGATCACCTCGGTGAGGAAGCGGACCAAGAAGGCCAAGGCGGAAGCGCCTTTATGGGCCAAGAGGTCTTTGGCGGTTTGCCGGGTGTTCGCGCAGTATTGCTCGAAGTCGGGGATCTTTTTGCCCAACAGTTTGTCAATCCATTTGATCTTGCAGATCCAACGCATCACGGCGACCAAGAAATCGGACATCCTCTTGCTAAAAGCAAGAGCGGCCACGAAGAAGACGAAGAGGATGTTGAAGATGACCGCGACGAGGGCCACCCATTTCAAGGCGGCGGGCTCCATCAAAGACGTCATCTGCGGGAAGAAGAAGAGCGAGCCG
>CADCLZ010000138.1:1089-2053 GCA_902802365.1 uncultured Erysipelotrichaceae bacterium
GCCGGCGGCGGCGGGGGTGATCATGTTATAGAAGAGCTCCGTCGAGCCGATCAGATACGAATCGAAGGGGTGGACCTTGGTATCCATCCCGCGGCTTAAGATCATGATCGGGAGCGGATAGAGGATGAAATAGGCCAAGGCCAAGGAGATGGCGATGATGAGGTCGAGGTAATTGCCCGGTTTCCAAAGGGCGTTGAAGGTGTCGGAGATGTCGCCCATCTCGCCCAAGGAAAGGAAGACGGTCAAGACGACCGCGGTGGCGACGATCAAAAG
Organism: uncultured Erysipelotrichaceae bacterium; assembly: GCA_902802365.1. Classification (GTDB taxonomy): domain Bacteria; phylum Bacillota_I; class Bacilli_A; order RFN20; family CAG-826; genus Alloenteromonas. The sequence goes on from CADCLZ010000138.1 coordinate 1,363, forward strand.
GATCAAACCGGAGATCAGGCTTTTGCGGTTCTTTTTGCGGTAGGAGCCTTCTTCCTCAGGGAGGGCAGCGGTTTCCTCGATCGGGGATTGCTCGATTTGTTCCTTTTCTTCCTCTTCCATAAAAATGCAGGCCTATTTTCGCAAAAAAGGGCAGTGGTTTCCATAGGAAAGCCACTTTCTAGAAGAAGGAGAGGGGCTTTTTGGCCGATTTGAAGGAAAAAGGTTGAATCCTACGGCAAAAAGTAGAGAATTAACTCGCTTCGGGATGTAGCGAAGTTTGGTTATCGCGTCTGCTTTGGGAGCAGAAGACCACCGGTTCGAATCCGGTCATCCCGACCATAATCGCCAAAGCGCTCCAATCCGCTCATTGGGGCTTTTTTCTTTGCCATGCGCGGGGCGTTATGCTGTATCATTTTTATATGAAACCTGATATCAAAACTTGTTTTGCTTCCTGGCCGAAGGGCGTTTGCCATCGCGGCTTCCACGATTTGACGCGCCCCGAGAACAGCCACGCGGCATTCGTTAACGCGATTGAGCATGACCTTCCCTTTGAATGCGACGTCCATTTGAGCAAAGACGGCGCGGTGGTGGTGAGCCATGACTCCGATCTCACCCGCGTTTGCGGGAAGCCCGGCTTCATCGAAGAGCTCACGCTGGCCCAGATCAAGGAGAACTACCGGCTTTTCGATGG
>CADCLZ010000138.1:2140-3328 GCA_902802365.1 uncultured Erysipelotrichaceae bacterium
GGCAGCAGGCTTATGAGCCTCCCGGAGCTATTGGCGCTCCGCGAAGAGAAAGTCCCGCTGGTCTTGGAGCTGAAAACCCATGAAGGGAATCATCGCGCCCTCGCCGAAGCGGTGAAACCGCTTCTTGAAGATCGGGATCCGGCGAAGCTCGTGATCATCTCCTTCGACGAGAAGGCGTTAAGGGAGTTCAAAGGCAGCGACTTCAACCTCGGCCTATTGATCGGCCAACGGAAGGATGTCTTCTTCCTAAGGAGGCACCGCCTCCCGATCCATGAATTCGATTTCCTCGATGTCGGGGTGTTCTTCGTTGCGCATTTCCCGATGTTCCAGAAATACCGGAAGCAGGGCGGTTTGATCCTCACTTGGACGGTCCGTAGCCTGGAGGATTACCAGATCACCAAAAAGAAGGCCGATGCCGGAACCTGGGAGATCATCAAAAGCAACGAACCCGTCGAAGGGCAAAGCGAAGACGCATTTTTGAAGAAAGCCGCCCTAGGAGAAGAAGATGGAAGATAAAGTCGTTTTGGAATACCTCGAAAAAGAGGCTGTAAGGCAGAATGAGGGGATTGAGCTGGTCGCCAGCGAAAACTATCCCTCCGCATCGGTCCGCGAGGCCCAGGGCTCGATTTTCACCGCCAAATACGCGGAAGGCTATCCCGGTCACCGTTACTACGGTGGCTGCGTCAACGTCGACGCGGTGGAGAACATCGCGATCGAACGGGCCAAGAAGCTTTTCGAGGTGCCTTATGCCAATGTCCAGCCCCATTCCGGCTCCCAAGCCAATATGGCGGCCTATCACGCGGTTTTGGAAAAAGGGGCGAAGATCCTTTCCTTAACCCTCAATGACGGCGGCCATCTCACCCATGGCTCCCCGGTTTCCTTCTCCAGCCACGATTATCGCTTCGCCTTCTATTCGCTAAACGAAGAAGGAAGGCTTGATTATGATCTATTGGAGCAGGCGCTTCATCAAGAGAAGCCCGATCTGCTCTTGGCCGGCTATAGCGCATACCCCTTCGCGATCGACTTCAAGAGGATCCGCAAGATCATCGACGCCTACAACAAGAAGACCGAGGCCGATTGCCTGTTCATGGTCGACATGGCCCATATCGCGGGGATCGTCGCCGCCGGGCTATGCCAGAATCCCTGCCTATACGCGGATATCGTCACCTCCACGACCCACAAGACCCT
>CADCLZ010000139.1:0-1057 GCA_902802365.1 uncultured Erysipelotrichaceae bacterium
GAATCCTTGACCGACCTCTCGAGGTGGTATTTCTCGTCCCAGAGCGAACGCCAATCGCCCATGTCGAATTTGACTTCGTCCTCGTCGAGGCCTTTGTCGCTAGCGACCTTCTCGGGGTTATAAAGCACCCCAAGGGTCCCCCACATATAGCCGCGGGAATATTCGGCGAGGGTATGCTCTTCGCCGGTCCCATCGCCGATTTCGGCGGTGATGTTCTCGAGCTGCTCCAAAAGGTATTTGGAGACGTATTCGTCATAGACCGGCGTGCCGTCTTCGTCGAAGGGCTCCAGCATCCCCTGGCTCATCATCTTCTGGACCGCGTAGTCGCTGGGGGTGATGAGGTCATAGACCGATTTGCCCGTCTTCAAAGAAGAGAGCATCGTCTCGTTGGTGTCGAAGGTGTCGTAGACGATTTTGACGTTCTTGTGGTGGACTTCCTTCTCGTAGAGCTCGAAGGCGGCGATGACGTTCTCGCATTCTTCGCCGTTTTCTTCGATTTGGGCGTCCGTCCTTTCCCAGAAGGGATAGACGGTATCCTCGCCGATATAGTCCTCGGAATTGAGGATGCGGAGATAGATGACGTCATTGTCTTTATCGGAAGAGCAGCCCTCCATCAAAGGCGCGGCGAAGAGGAAGAGGCCCAACAAGGGCAAAACACGGAGTTTCTTCATTATTTGTCCCTCCCTTTCCGACTCTTGGTCTTTTTGGCTTGGTAGTTGTTATAGATGGTGATCCCGATGACCGCGAGGAAGACGACGAGGAAGATGATCGTCGTCAAAGCGCGCATCGCCGGCGGGACCGGGCCCTTCTTGATCTTGGCCTGGACCAAGGTCGAAAGGGTGTCGATCGTCTTCTCGCCGGAAAGAAGGCCCGCGCCTCTGGTGAACGCGGAGACGATGAAATCGTCTAAGGACAAGGTGATGGCGAGCAGGAACCCGCTTAAGATGCCCGGGAGGATCTCGGGGAAGATCACTTTCCAAAGGGCTTGGGTCTGGGTGCAGCCAAGGTCGAGCGCCGCTTCATAAAGCGCCGGATCCATCTGCTGAAGCTTCGGTTT
>CADCLZ010000139.1:1125-1566 GCA_902802365.1 uncultured Erysipelotrichaceae bacterium
TTCCGACGAAGACGAACAGGACCGTGAGCGACATCGCGATGACGATCTCGGCGTTCACGACCGGGATCTGGGTGACCATCTCGATGGCCTGGCGGGTCTTTTTCTTCGAGTAGAAGACGCCGATGGCGCCCGTGGTGCCCAAGACGACGGAAACCACGGAGGAAACCACCGCGAGGATCAAGGTGTTCCCCAAGGCGGTCATGATCTCCTCATCTTGGAAAAGATCGGCGTAAAGCTGGAAGGTGAAGCCGGTCCAGGAGCCGATGTTGGTCGCCGCGGTGAAGCTATAGGCGATCAAGACGAGGATCGGGATGTACATGATGATCAGGACGAACCAGATCGCGAATTGGCCGAGCAGCTTCTTGGTGAGCGCGCGGTTATGGAGTTTCCTCTCATTCGGGGAAAGCAAATCTTTGTTTACCATAGGTTGCCTCCTCTCAC
>CADCLZ010000139.1:1636-2571 GCA_902802365.1 uncultured Erysipelotrichaceae bacterium
TGAGCACCATCGAAACGCCGACCAGGATCAACATGATGAGGGCCATGAACGAGCCTTCATTCCACATCGACTGGCTGAAGTTGAGGTAGATGATGTTGCCGAATAAGGTGATCTTTCCTTCGGAAAGGGTGTCGGAGATGACGTAGCTCGAAAGCGTGGGCATGAACACCATCTCCGCGGCGGAGACGATGCCGGGGACCGACTGCGGGAGGATCGAATGGACGAAGACCTGGAACGGATTCGCCCCGAGGTCCCCCGCCGCTTCGATCTGGCTCTTATCGAGCTTCAGCATCGTGGTGTAAAGCGGAAGGATCGTGAAGGGCAGGTAGTTATAGACCATGCCGATCATCGTGGCTAGATATGGATGGTTGCCGCCATTGATCCCCAAGAAGGATAAGACGTCGCGCGTGGCGCCGGTCCTAAGGACGAAGTTGATCCACATCGGCATGACGAACAATAAGACGAGGATTTTGTTCTTATTGATCTTGCTATTGGCGAGCAGATACGCGATCGGATAACCGATCACCAAGCATAGAAGCGTGTTGAGCAAACCGACGAACAAGCTGACGACGAGGATATTGATCTTCGTCGGCGCGGTGAAGAAAGAGACCAACGCGCTCCAAGAGAAGCTCATCGCCCCGGCCAGCTCATCGGTCTCGCTGAACGCGTAGACGAGGATGATGAAGATCGGCAGGACGACGAAGAGGGCAAGGAAGACCGAATAGGGAATGGCGAGGTACTTCCGCTTGAACTGGAAGAACTCAAGAACGATGACGAGATCGACGCGATCGTATGGGCAGGCGAGCCCGGCGTATACGGCTTCTTAGGTGTCGCAGATGTCCTGAGCGGAGCTGCCAATCCGTCCGGTCACCTTCCGGATACCTATGCGGTCAATTCCGCATCCGCTCCTGCGATGCAGAACTTCGGCCTGTATA
>CADCLZ010000140.1:0-1352 GCA_902802365.1 uncultured Erysipelotrichaceae bacterium
ATCCGTTTGGCCACGGTTTGAGCTACGTCCCATACACCCAGGAAGTCACCAAAGTCGAAGTTGGACTTGGCGAAGGCGGCGAAATCAAAGCGACCGTCAAAGTCACCAACACCGGCACTCAGAAAGCGAAGTTCAACACTCAGCTTTATGTCTCCAAACCCTACACCGAATACGACAAAGAGAATAAGGTCGAGAAATCGGCGATCGATTTCCTCAATTCCGCGAAAGTCGAAGTCGATGCTGGTCAGAGCAAAGATGTCGTCATCACCTTGCCGTCCCACTACCTCGCCAGCTATGACGAGAACGGCGCGAAGACCTATATCCTCGATCCGGGCGAATACTTCTTCACTGCCGCCAATGGCGCTCACGAAGCCGTCAACAACGTTCTTGCCAAGATGGGCAAGACCGGCGATGGCAAGACCAACGGCACCGGCAAAGCGGTCGTTTGGAATGAAGTCCACGCTTTGGATAGGACCTCGTTCGGCGAATCCCATGGCCGTATCGTCACCAACCAGGCTCCGGATGCCGACATCAACTACTACCTCCCCGGCAAAGTCACTTACATGACCCGCGCCGACTGGACCACGTATCCGAAGAACTACACCAACTATACGAACGACACCGGCATCGAGCCCGAACCCGCGTTCTCCATTGCTGATTCCGCGAAGAAGGCCGAATGGCTCCAGATGCTCCGCAACCTCCAGTACGTCCCCGTGGCCTTTGATTCCACCAAAGCGGCTGATCCGCTTCAGAACCTCGATTCCTACAAGCTCCGTAACCCGGCGGCTTTCAAGGATGTCAATTCCGAAATCTGGAACACCTATGCCGCTGCCATGAACGTCAACGAAGCCGTTGGCGCCATCCTCCACGGCGGCAACACCACCGATACTTTGAGCACCGGCAACCCGACCTCGGCTCAGTCCGAATCCGTCGCTGGCTACTCTCAGAAACTCACCATCGTCGCGGATACCGAAGACAGCAGCAAGTCTCAGAAGATGGACCTTGCCATCGCTTCCAACAGCCTCCTCGCCGCCAGCTTCTCGCCGGAACTCGCCGCCGAATGGGGCGACCTCGAAGGCGAATGCGGCCTCTGGCTCATGGACGAACAGAACAAGGGCCCGATCACCGTTTGGGGTGCTGGTCTCAACCTCCGTCGTCACGCCTATAACGGCCGTAACTCCGAGTATATGTCCGAAGACCCGATGCTCACCAACCGCATCGGCGAAGCTCAGCTCAAGCACGCTTGCGCTCTCGGCGCCATCGTTGGTCCGAAGCACATGGGCTTCAATGATCAAGAGCTCCATCGTCAGGGCATTGCCGAATACATGACCGAGCAGAAGATGCGCGAAACC
>CADCLZ010000140.1:1361-2277 GCA_902802365.1 uncultured Erysipelotrichaceae bacterium
CGAAGGCGCCCTCCGCGAAGAAGAAGGCAATGGCAATGGCGTCATGATGTCCTTCTCTCGTATTGGCTCCCAGAACGTCACCAACCGCGTTGGCCTTATCAGAGGCATCATGCGTGAAGAATGGGGCTTCGATGGCATCATCTCCACCGACATGGGTCAGAAAAACTACCATGAACCGTTCGCTCTCATCAACGCGACCGTCAACCAGTACGCTGGTTTCGGCGCTGGCGATTCCTACATCGGCCAGAATGGCACCGACTTCAGCGATGAAGCCGCTGACAAGACTTGGTCCTATGTCACCATCGCTGCTTTGAAGACCGACAACTACATCTGCGAGATGGCTCGCGAAACCAATAAGTATCAACAGTTCACCCTCGCCAACAGCGCGAACTACAACATCCGTCGCGCCGAGGAAGGCGAAACCGGCCAAACCTATGAGCTCGATGTCTATTTGGGCGAAATCGAAAGAGCCGATTGGGAGAACATCTTCATTGGCGCGACCATTGGCACCGCGATCCTCACCGGCCTCCTTGGCTTGGCTTGGGTTGCTGCTTCGGTTCTTCCCGGAAAGGAGTTTTAATCCATGAATTTCCTTAAGAAACAGAGCATCGGCGCTTACATCACGCTTTGCGCCCTTATCCTCTCCATCGTCTCCATCATCCTCTACAGCAACACTTTGGCCGCCGGCAACGGCGTCCAGACCGCTAACGGCGGCCAGATGTACCTCGATGCCTCGAAGTTCGGCGAAGTCACCACCTATGGAGTCCTTGCCATCGTCTTCTTGGCCCTTGGCTTGGTCGTCTGCGAGTTGAAGCTCTTCCTCAATAAGGGCATCGTCGGTATGGTCGTCGAGATGGTCGGAACCGTCCTCCGCATTCTCGCTTCGGTCTTCCGCCTCCTCTTCGTCGTTTGGTTC